>NZ_JAHRFC010000075.1:0-8902 GCF_020883015.1 Microcoleus sp. CAWBG640 | reverse complement strand
TTTAAGTAAAGGAACCAATATAATGAGTCCGTGGCAACGCCTAAGTCAACGTCTTCGCCAGTCACAACCGCAGCCAGTGGGCAAAAGTCAATTATTGACTTCGCTTAAAAGCTTTGTGTCGCTATTTTTACTGGGAATCACATTAAGTTTTGCGATCGCATCCTGCGCGCCCACTAGCAACAAAAATCCCGGAGCCAATCCCGGCGGGGCTTCTAACCCAAGCGCCAACAAAAGCAACGTAGAATTAACCCTCGTTTCCTTCGCCGTCACCAAAGCCGCCCACGAAGCCATAATTCCCAAATTCGTAGAAAAGTGGCAAAAAGAACAGGGCCAAACCGTCACATTCAGCCAAAGCTACGGTGGTTCCGGTTCCCAAACCAGAGCCGTAATTGACGGCTTAGAAGCAGACATCGTACACCTCGCCCTCGCCCTCGACACCAAAAAAATCGAAAAAGCCGGACTAATTGAGCCTGGGTGGGAAAAAGAAGTCCCTAACGAAGCCATAGTCAGCAAATCTGTAGCAGCCATAGTCACCCGTGATGGCAATCCTAAAGGCATCAAAAACTGGGAAGATTTAAGCAAAGACGGAGTGAAACTGATTACCGCCGATCCCAAAACATCGGGGGTGGCTCGCTGGAATTTTCTCGCACTTTGGGGCTCAGTGCTCAAAACCGGAGGAGACGATACCAAAGCATTGGACTTTACTAGCAAAGTCTACAAAAATGTCCCCATCCTGACTAAAGATGCCCGCGAAGCCACCGACGTATTTTTCAAACAAGGCCAAGGCGACGCCTTAATCAACTACGAAAACGAGATTATTTTGGCTGGTCAGAAAGGGGAAAAACCGACTTATACTATTCCAGAAGTCAATGTTTCCATCGACAATCCCATCGCCATTGTTGATAAAAATGTCACCAAACACGGCACCAAGGAAGTAGCCGAAGCCTTCGTCAAATTCCTGTACACCCCAGAAGCTCAACGAGAATTTGCCAAAGCCGGATTCCGCCCAGTAGATGCGACAGTAGCCGCGGAACCAGAATTTGCCCAAAAATATCCCCCCATCAAAACTCTATTTACAGCTCAAGATTTAGGAGGTTGGGGAGAAATTCAGAAAAAATTCTTCGATGACGGAGCTGTTTTTGACAAAATCCAAGGTTCAATTAAACGGTAGTAGCTGGGGCTGGTTACTGAGCGTAGTCGAAGTATACGAAATGATTGGTTTAGTCGAATATGCTTGGTAAAACCCTCCCCTAGGGCAATTCTTTCCAACTCAAAACTATTCTTATATGACTGTATCTTCTCCAACCAATAATCCTCAATCTCCGATTAAGCAGATCAAAAGGGCGATCGGCAAAATCACACTACCTTGGGGAATCACCCTAGGCTACCTCAGCCTCATGCTATTGCTCCCAGTGGCCGCCATGCTCTTGAAAGCCAGCACCGCAAACCCCGCCGAATTTTGGGCAATTGCCACAAGTCCCATCGCCCTTTCCGCCTACGATGTCACCTTTGTTACGGCATTAATTGCAGCATTAATTAACGGATTGTTCGGCACATTAATTGCCTGGGTTTTAGTCCGTTACGACTTTCCCTTAAAAAGGATTGTCGATGCGATCGTCGATTTACCCTTTGCACTCCCCACATCCGTTGCAGGTTTAACTCTCGCCACAGTTTACAGCGACAACGGCTGGATTGGTTCGCTGTTTGCACCCTTGGGAATCAAAATTTCCTTTACTCGCTTGGGCGTAGGTATAGCGATGATATTTATTTCCTTACCATTTATCGTCCGAACTGTACAGCCAGTTTTAAACGAGATGGAAAAAGACATCGAAGAAGCAGCTTGGTGTCTAGGTGCTTCTCAATTTCAAACCTTTTGGCGAGTAGTTTTGCCGCCCCTATTTCCGTCTATTTTAACCGGAGTTGCCCTGGGATTTTCGCGAGCGGTTGGCGAGTACGGTTCTACTGTAATTGTCGCCTCTAACATACCGTTCAAAGATTTAATCGCCCCTGTTTTAATTTTTCAAAGATTGGAACAGTATGACTATGCAGGAGCCACAGTTATCGGTACTGTCATGTTAGCTATTTCCCTAAGTATGCTGTTTGCAATTAATCTTTTACAAGCATGGAGAAGACGCTATGACGGCTAATATTAATTCATCCACGAATTACAAATTTCCGGGGGGTAGTTCGACGCAGAGTCAGGAAAAACCCTGGGTTAAGCCAACTTTAATCACCATTGCGATCGCCTATCTGGCTCTCGTCTTATTTATCCCCACCCTCAACGTTTTTTACCAAGCTTTCAGAAAGGGAGTAGAGCCATTTTTTTCTAACTTAACCTCGCCAGATTTTCTGCACGCAGCCCAACTTACCCTGGTGATTTCTTTAATTGTTGTGCCTATTAATACCGTATTCGGTTTGTGCGCAGCCTGGGTAATTGGTCGCAATAAATTTCCGGGTCGCACGCTATTAATCAGCATTTTAGATGTCCCATTTGCCATATCTCCCGTAGTTGCCGGCTTAATGATTGTACTGCTTTACGGTCGGTTGGGATGGTTCGGTCCGTGGCTTGAAGCTGCTAATATTAAGGTAATTTTTGCCTTTCCGGGAATGGTGCTGGCTACTGCTTTTGTCACCCTACCTTTTGTGGCTCGCGAAGTAATTCCGGTGTTGGAAGAAGTCGGAACCGATCAAGAAGAGGCGGCGAAAACTTTGGGTGCAAATGACTGGCAAATTTTCTGGAATGTCACTCTTCCCAGTATTCGCTGGGGATTGCTTTACGGAGTAATTTTGACTAATGCTAGAGCCATGGGAGAATTTGGAGCTGTTTCTGTGGTTTCGGGAAATATTGCTAAAAAAACGCAAACTTTGCCTCTGTTTGTAGAGGATGCTTACAAGCAGTATGCGACGCAAGCTGCATTTTCGGCGGCGGTGGTTCTTGGTTTGTTAGCAGTTGTTACTCTCGTACTTAAGGAGATTTTGGAACGAAAAACTAGCATTAAGGAAGTTGACAGTTGATAGTTGTCAGTTGTCAGTTTATACCGCAGTTTCGATCCCCCTAAATCCCCCGATCGAAGGGGGACTTTGAGAATACTCCTGTCTCCCCCTTGTTAAGGGGGGTTAGGGGGGATCGAAGGGCTAGTCGTCAAGCAGTAGTACCTTATCCCTGAAATAAGTAAATATTAGGAGGCTGAAATGTTAGATCAGAATAGTAACGAATCTGAATTTGAGGCGATCGACAATTTTCACAAAACCCAAGACTCAGACATTCCCAAATCTGAGAGTGGGGACACCAGACCAACTCAAACCCGCATTCGCATTCGTGTTCCCAAAGAATACCATCAGGAACCTGTGATCTCTAATCTGATTTCTGAATACGGTTTGAAGGTAAATTTTAATGCTGCTTTGTTGGGTGGTAAAACTACCGATGATGGTTGGTTTGATTTGGAACTAAATGGTCCGGCGAAACAGATGGAAAGTGCTCTGTTTTATCTCAACGATTTAGATGTAGAAATTTGGAGTAATTCCAATAATCCCGTTGAGGAAAGTTGGTAACTCACCATCACTAATTACCCAGAACTCATACTCTAGGACTAATTAACCATCACTAAGGACCAAGGGCTGTGAGATACCCGACCTGTTCAATGAGTCGGGTATCTGGGTATTCTGTTTTTTGCAACAGTTATTTACCTATTTTAGTATTGACATTTTTCATAAATTGTGGTATTGAGTTTGTTGTGAAGAGCAAATGTGGCGCGTAATAACAATAATATATAAAGTATGTTTGTAAAACCAGGAACAATATTCCTATGGGAGAGTTCTAAACAATCAAATTAAATAATTTATTGTAGCCACGCACAAAAAAAGGCTGGTGTCAATACATAAAAAAGCATATGTGGAAGCACGGGCGATCGACTTTATGGGCACCGGAACAAAAGGCGATCGCTGTTCGGGCTGGTTTGTGTTATCAATTTGATGTGTGCGTGTACTAGAGGAATAAAATCATGGAATTTGACAAAGTACCAAACCAACAGATAGTTTTTGTAGATCCCAAAGTTAAAAATTGCGAAATTTTAACGAAAAGCACTAATCTCGATACAGAAGTTATTGTTCTGAAGGGCGATCGCGACGGCATCGAGCAAATAGCAGCAACACTCAAACAACGGCAAAATATAGGAGCAGTTCACATTCTGTCTCACGGTGCCGAGGCGTGCGTGCAAATCGGTGCAACAGAACTGAATCTAAGTAATATTGAAACTTATCGCGATCGGCTAGAAACATGGTTTGCTTTACCAGCAGAGGAAAACTCGAACTCTCGAATTACAGCTAAACCCGAAATTCTACTTTATGGTTGCAACGTCGCCGCCACAGAAGCTGGTGTCGCTTTTGTGCAAAGGCTGAGCCAGCTCACCGGAGCAGAAGTTGCCGCTTCCAATAACTTGACAGGGAATGCAGCCTTGGGTGGAGACTGGGAACTGGAAGTCACTACAGGCAAAATAGAGACGGCTGTGGCATTTTCCCCAGAGGCGAGAGAGGCTTACAGCGGTGTTTTGGCAACCTTTACCGCTACCGACTTTACCAGTCTGAACAACGCCATCCTTTTTGCTAACGTCCTGCCGGATACTGATGATATCAACATCACTGGCAACATCACCTTCCCTGCCGGACAAGTTCTGCCTATCGTTAGCACCCCTGTAAACTTTGTTGGCAGCACTACAACTGGGATTACGATCGACGGCAGCAATAACCCAATTTTCTTTGTTGACAACGCCGCAGTTAATTTCTCTAACCTGACGATCGCCAATGGTCTATCCCAGGGTGATGCCGGCACTCTTGGTGGCGGTGGCGGTGCGGGATTAGGAGGTGCGCTCTTCATCAACAGTGGCAATGTCAACATTGACAACGTTACTTTCAGCAACAACCGAGCGATCGGCGGTGCGGGTGGCGCAGCCGGAAGTACCGGAAAGGGTGGCAACAGTGGCTTAGCCAAATTCTTCACCACTTCAGGCAGCAGCGGTATCGGAGGCGGGCCTGGGACTCCCACTAGCACTGGTGCCACTGGCGGTAGTGCGGGTAGTGGTGCCACTGGCGGTGCTGGCGGTCAAGGCGGTACTAGCGCAGCCAATCCTGGTCAAGGCGGTCAAGGTGGAGATGGTGGCAGTGGAGCTCCAGGTGGTAATGGCGGTATCGGTGGCCTTGGCAATGGTGGTACTGGCCCTGGTGGTGAAGGCGGTGCTGGCGGTATAGGTATTAACGGCGGTGGCGGCGGTGCTGGCGGTGCTGGTGGTAGTGCAGGTGCTGCTGGCGCTCTTCGGGGCGCCGGTGGCAATGGCGGTGCTGGTGCTCTAGGCGGAGGTGGAGGGCCTGGTGGCGCTGCCGGTGCGGTGGGTACAACCACAAATCCAGGTAATGGTGGTTCTGGCGGTAATCTGGGGGCAACCACGGGTACTGTCGGCGGTGGTGGGAGTGGTTTCGCAGCAGGCACTGGCGGCACTGGCGGTAATGGCCAAGCCATTGTGGGCGGTGCTGGCGGTGGCGGTGCCGGTCTGGGCGGCGCGATTTTTGTCAACAGCGGTACTTTGAAGGTCAGCAATAGTACCTTCAGCAGCAGCAGAGCAACAGGTGGCGCTGCGGGCGCTGCGGGTGCTACTGCGGGTTCAGGATTAGGTGGTGCAATTTTTGTTAACCAGCTTAGTGCAAATGCCACCCTAACTAACACTACGATCGCCAGCAACCCCGCAGTTGTAGTCCCCCCTCTGCTGAATGCCAGCACTAACGGCGGCGGAATTTTCAACAACGCCGGAACTCTCACCCTCAACAACACCCTCGTTGTTAATAATACCCAAGGCGCAGGCACCCAAGTTGGTGGAAGTTTCACTAACAACACCAGCTTTATTGGCACTACCGCCGTAACTTGGCTCGGCCCCCTGCAAAATAACGGCGGTCTTACTCCCACTCACGCTTTACTCAGCACTGCCCCGATCGGCGCTGGAGGCGTTATCAATGCCGGTACTACTGCCAATGCCCTGACCACAGACCAGCGAGGTACTCAGTTTGGTCAGCCCTTTGCACGCAGGGTCAACGGCGCGGTTGACATCGGCGCTTACGAATACGGCCCCACCGTTACGGGTCAAGTTTTCAACGACACCGACGGCAATGCGGCCAAAGACGGGACAGAAGCAACTCTCACAACTCCAGTCCAAAACTTTGTTGTTTATGTAGATGACAACAATAACAGCACCCTAGATAGTGCTGAAAAACGGGTGACAGTCGCAACGGGTGGGAATTACACCCTCCTCGACACCAAGAGTAATAGCCCCGTTCGAGAACAGGCAGTAACTAATTGGCAGCAAACTTTCCCTACAGCTACCGCTACTCCCTACAACACAGGTATTGCTGACTCTAACAGCAAAGACTTTGGCAACTTCCAGTCCATGACCATTAATGGTCTCATCTTTGATGATAAAAACGGCAACGGAACCCAAGACTCAGGAGATACCGGATTACCCAACATCCAGATCGACTTAATCAACTCCGTCACCGGAGCAATTATCAGCAGCCAAAACACAACTGCCACTGGTACTTACAGCTTCTCGAACCTAGGGCAGCTGAACGGTGCTAAGTACCGAGTCCGGGAAGTAGTGCCGACAGGCTCCACAAAAACCACAACAGATCCCGCCGACATCCCTCTCCAAAGCGGTCTAACTGTCGCTGGCGGAAACTTCGGCAACTTCAAAAACATCACCATTAGCGGCACCAAATTCGATGACAAAAACGGCAACAGTGTCCTAGATACCGGAGAAGTTGCACCGGCAAATACTTGGGATATTCAGTTAGTTAACGCCGTCGGTGCAGTGGTTAAAACCCAAACGACAGCTACCACCACAGGCAACTACACCTTTACCGATGTTGGGCCAGGCACCTACACCCTAAAGGAAGTGGCACAGACCGGTTGGCAGCCAACTCTTACCCCTACTGGCAGCATCACAGCCACCAGTGGTGTCAACATCACCAACATCCCGGCCACTCCCACCAACTTCGGGAACTTCCTGCTAGGCAAAATCGGCGGGATCAAATTTAATGACCTCAACAAGAATGGCACCCAAGATTTGCCAGCAGAACAACCACTAGGAGGCTGGACAATCTACCTGGATGCTAACAACAACAGTATCCAAGAACCGGGAGAAACTGCCACCGTTACTGATAGCGCCGGTAAGTATCAGTTCATCAACCTGACAGCCGGCACCTACAACGTCCGGGAAGTGCTGCAACCGGGCTGGACGCAAACGGTACCGGCCGCCCCAGGTGCGTTTACGATCGCCGTCACCAGTGGCACAGACTCCCAAAACAACAACTTCGGCAACTTCAAACCCAACTCGATTAGCGGTATCAAGTTCAACGACATCAACAAGAGTGGCTTCCTGGATGCAGGGGAAGCCGGACTACCCAACTGGCAATTTTTCCTTGATACCAACAACAACGGCACTCTCGACACAAACGAACCCAAGGCAGACACCGATCCCGCCGGCAACTACAAATTCCTCAATTTGCCCGCAGGTACTTACAAGGTGCGGGAAGTACCGCAAACCGGTTGGACACAAACTACCCCCAACCCGGCAGATATTACTGTCACCAGCGGTCAAGACATCCCTAACATTAACTTCGGCAACTTCAAGTCGAGTACAATTAGCGGGCAAAAATTCAGCGATGCTAACAACAACGGCATCAAGGATACTGGGGAATTGGGGCTGCAAAACTGGCAAATCTTCCTGGATCTCAACCAGGATGGCCTCTTTCAACAGACCGAACCCACGACTATTACCGATACCAACGGTAACTACACTCTGGTCAATATTCCCGCAGGCACTTACCAGGTAAGGGAAGTGCAGCAAAATGGCTGGACGCAGACTACTCCTAATCCGGCCCCGGTGACGATTGTTGGTGGTAATAGCATTACTGGTGTTGACTTCGGCAACTTTCTGCCCCAACCGGCTACGATCCGAGGTCTGAAGTTCCGAGACTCTAATAATAATGGCACTCAAGACAGCGGAGAACTGGGTTTGCCCGGTTTCCAAATTCAGTTAACTAATGTTACGACTGGGGTAGTTGCTCCTACTCCTGTTACCACCACTACAGACAACAGTGGGAACTACCTATTCACGAACCTGACACCGGGAACCTACCGCGTCCGGGAAATCGCGCAAACAGGGTTCACCCAAAGCACCCCTAACCCCGCCGACATCGTGCTGGCTTCTGGGGCTATTGTCAATAACGTCAATTTTGGTAACTTCCCGGCACCGACTCCGACTCCGACACCAACTCCGACTCCGAGGCCGACTCCGGCACCGACTCCTGCACCAACTCCGGCACCGACTCCTGCACCGACTCCGGCACCGACTCCTGCACCGACTCCTGCACCGACTCCCACTCCGACTCCAGCACCTACTCCGGTACCGACTCCCACTCCGACTCCAGATACTCCTCTGAGCCCACAAACGACTGATTTGGTTCGCCCAAGTGACTTCCCCAGGGTGGATACTCCTAATGAGCCTGGTATCCCGATCGCGGGTACTGTGATTAAGGGCCCTAATGGTGATGATACGATCTTCGGTAGTGCAGCCCGTGACTCTATCTTCGGATTGGGTGGCAATGATTTGATCTTTGGGCGTCAGGGCGATGACTATATCAATGGCAATACCGGCAACGATAGTGTCTACGGAGGTGTCGATAACGATACTCTGCTTGGCGGCAAAGGCTTTGACGTGATATTTGGCGATCTCGGCAACGATGTCCTTTATGGTAATCGTGGCAATGATTCCATCTCTGGCGATGAAGGTGATGATTTATCCTACGGCGGCAAAGGCGATGATGTCCTCTTGGGTGTCACTGGTAACGATGTGCTCTT
>NZ_JAHRFC010000074.1:0-22550 GCF_020883015.1 Microcoleus sp. CAWBG640 | reverse complement strand
ATGGGCTTTGGACTAATCGGTTTTGCCCTGTCAAAAACCCTGTGGTTATCATTAATCATGATGCTGTTTGTAGGAATTGGTTTCATCTTGCAATTTGCAGCAGGAAACACATTTTTGCAAACCATAGTTGACGACGAAAAACGCGGCAGAGTCATGAGCATTTACACAATGGCTTTTTTTGGAGTCACCCCCTTTGGCAACTTAGTTGCAGGTGGATTAGCCAACTATATCGGAGCACCAAATACAGTCCTAATCGGAGGGATAATTTGTGTATTAGCAGCCACAGTTTTCACCAAACAATTGCCAGCCTTAAAACACCTAGTTACACCAATCTATCAAAAAATGGGTTTAATTTCCTAAACAACTTGTAAAAAACCCTCTTTTTCTCTTCCCCTCTCTTACTCTGCGCCCTCTGCGCCCTCTGCGGTTAAAAAATCCAAATTAATTACACCAGAGGTAAAACCAATGGTCAATACCAGTGCAATTATAGAACAGCAAAGCGATCGCGTTCCCCTAAAAACCTGGATCGGCGTCATGGGAACAATTCTCGGCGCATTCATGGCAGTTTTAGACATACAAATCACCAACGCTTCCCTCAAAGACATTCAAGCAGCATTAGGCGCAACCTTAGAAGAAGGCTCTTGGATTTCCACCGCTTACCTCGTCGCAGAAATCGTCGTAATTCCCATGACAGGTTGGCTGTCCCAAGTCTTTTCCGTGCGCCGATACATCTTAGTAAATGCCGCCTTCTTCACATTTTTTTCCATGTGCTGCGCTTGGGCGTGGAACTTGAATTCAATGATTGTATTTCGAGCTTTGCAGGGGTTTACAGGCGGCATTTTAATTCCAATGGCGTTTGGATTTTTGCTGACGAATTTGCCACCCAAAAAACAGCCAATTGGCATGGCAATGTTTGCTCTGACAGCTACTTTTGCACCCTCGATCGGACCGACATTAGGAGGATGGCTGACAGAGAATTACGGCTGG
The DNA here is from genome assembly GCF_020883015.1 of Microcoleus sp. CAWBG640. NCBI lineage: Bacteria > Bacillati > Cyanobacteriota > Cyanophyceae > Oscillatoriales > Microcoleaceae > Microcoleus > Microcoleus sp. CAWBG640. The sequence goes on along the minus strand of NZ_JAHRFC010000074.1, from coordinate 21,563 downwards.
CAATATGTGTTTTATTTAAATTTGGTTCCGGGAATGCTGCTGCTAGCCGCTGTGTGGTACGCAATTGACCCTAAGCCGATGCAATTAGAACTGCTAAAAGGGGGCGACTGGTGGGGAATCATCTCTATGGCGATCGGCTTGGGTTCCCTGCAAGTTGTCTTAGAAGAAGGAAGTCGAAAAGACTGGTTTAGTTCGGAGTTTATTGTCCGTCTCAGCATCATTGCTGCAATTTTTATTGGCGCTTTTTTCTGGATCGAACTAACGCGAAAAAAACCTTTTATTAACTTGCGGTTGCTGACACGTCGCAATTTCGGTTTAGCTACTATTGTGAATGTATCCTTGGGAGTGGGATTGTACGGTTCAGTGTTTATTTTGCCGATGTATTTAGGTCAAATTCAGCAGTACAATGCCATGCAAATTGGCGAGGTAATTATGTGGGCGGGAGTACCGCAGTTATTCATCGTACCGATAGTGCCGAAATTGATGCAGCGCATCGATATGCGGCTGATGATTGCTGTGGGTGTTAGTTTGTTTGCGCTGAGTTGTTTTATGAATGCCAGCATGACTCACGATACGGGTATCGATCAGTTACGTTGGTCGCAATTAGTGCGGGCTTTTGGGCAGCCTTTAATCATGGTACCGCTATCAACGATCGCCACTGCGGGTATGGAGAAACACGAGGCTGGTTCGGCTTCGGGTTTGTTTAATATGATGCGAAATATGGGAGGTTCCATGGGGATTGCGGCCTTAGCCACTTTGGTGACGCAGCGGGAGCAGTTTCACTCGAATCGTTTAGGGGAATCGATTTCTTTGTACGATCCGGCGACGCAGGAACGAATTAATCAAATGACTCAGTTTTTTGTGAGTCGGGGTGCTGATGTCAGCGTGGCGAAAGATCAGGCAATTAAGGCTATTGATAATATTGTCCGCCGGGAAGCTTATGTGATGGCTTTTAATGATTGTTTTTACTTTGTGGGCATTGCTTTATTGTTAAGTGGAATTGCGATTCTGGGCTTTAAAAAAGTGAAACCTGGTGGCGGTGGCGCGGGTGCACATTAGACCTGTTTAATAATTTCCCATAACTATTGTGGAACAGGTGGAATCTAGACTTACCCTACAAATTAACTGTTGACAGTCCTGATCTCTACTTGGCTAGAAATCTCGAAGCTATTGGGGATTTGGCTGATTGTTGCTGGGGAATACGATCGCACATTCAACAAAAAGGGCGATCGCACTTTCCTATTGGGGCAACTCGCCAAAGCGATCGCGGTATCTGGCAAGCTGCTGCTGTATTTCCTCCGCTCTTTGTTCTGATTCCTCCGCTCTTTGTTCTGATTCCTCAGCTCTTTGCTGTGCTCGATCGGCAGTGTCTTCAGCCGTCAAATACCTATTGCCTCGTTCATCAAACCAGTACAAAACCTCTAACTGTGTTTCTCCATCATTGTAACGACCTCGACCGATTCCTAAACCCACTTCCGGCATCCAGAAAGGTTCACCAATTTGCTGTTCGTACTCGCCATTTACCAAACGATAAACTTCAAACGGTTGATGTTGGTCTCGCCGCCAGTAGTAGGGGTTGTAAATCACATAGTACAGTACGCCCAACTTCGCGTAAATATCAATTTTTTTATCGTATTCACCGCCGTAAGTTTGAGAAACAATCTCTAAGGCAAAAATCGGGGGAATATTATTTTCTTCCCAAAGGACGTAACTGAGGCGCAAAGTATCGCCTTTGAACCTTTCGACACCCAAACTCAAGAAGCCGTCAGGAACGATTGGAACCAGATGACTTACTCCAGTCGTGTGATAAACTCCCATATCCACCGCAAAAAACCAGTCGTTCCGCTGCCGCCAGTGAAATTTGAGCAAGAATAATAGTAAGTTGGGAAGAAAGTTTTGATTTTCGTTATCCACTGGAGTATCATCCGAAGACGGAAGTTCGGCGCTAGTTGGCAAACGCATTTCTCGATCGAATAGTACCATGATAGAAAAATGGCAAATTTATTGATTAATTGTATCATCCAGAAACCGGGTTTATTGGAGAAACCCGGTTGCTAAGTCTTTAATTGCGATCGCGCGCTAGTTTCAACACCTCAACAGCGTCTTTATGCCCCTCAGAAGATGCCCAAATTAAGGCAGTCCAACTGTTGTTATCCTTAGCCTTAATATCAGCTCCTTTCTCGATTAAAAACTCCACAACTTGAGTCCGTCCACTACCAGCGGCACTCATTAAAGCTGTCAAACCAAAATTTGTTTTAGCGTTCACCTGAGCTCCCGCCTCCAACAAAAGTTGTACAATTTCTCTATGTCCGGCAGCAGCCGCGCTCATTAAAGGTGTCCAACCGTCATTATCCTGACTGTTGACATCGGCACCAGCAGCGAGCAATTTTGTCACGAGTTCAGTATTGCCAGCCTCAGCCGCAGCCGTCAAAGCCGTAGCACCTTCCTCATCTTTGGCATTGATATCTGCACATTGTTCGATCGCAGATTCTACAGTAGAAACATCACCAGTTTTGGCGGCATTAATTAAATCGGTCATATATTCTCCTTTGTATCCTCTAAAATCTTAAATCCCATGGCAGTAGATATTTTAGTCCTCTCTAACGGCCCCGGAGAATTAGCAACCTGGGTACGTCCCGTCGTACAAGCCTTGCGAGAACATTTAGGATGCGATCGCACATCTGTGCGTATTTCCGTTGTCCTGTCCCCCTGTCCCCACGCCACGGGCAAAGAAGCACAAATCGCCAGTTCCTACCCCGAAGTTGACAGAGTGCAAGCACCAGAGCATTTTTTGCCATTCCTATTATCCGGCAAAACAGTTGAAAATTGGGATTGGCATGAAAAAGGAGTTGTTTTATTTTTAGGTGGCGACCAATTTTTTACAGTTGTTATTGGTAAAAGGCTCAAATATCGCACTGTTATTTATGCAGAATGGGAGGCAAGGTGGTATCGCTGGATTGATAAATTTGCCGCCATGAAACCCCAAGTTATTGATAAAATACCCCAAAAATATGCTAATAAATTTACAGTTGTCGGAGATTTAATTGCCGAGGTTTCTCGTTCCCAGGCTCTGGCTGGAAACGCAGATGCTTTGGCTCTGCCTCGTCCAACTCCTCCAAAAGAACTAATTGGATTGTTACCAGGCTCAAAGGCGGCAAAACTAGCTTTAGGCGTGCCTTTGTGTTTGTCTATCGCCCAATCCATCCATCGCCTCCGCCCGGAAACTCGCTTTGTAATTCCGGTTGCTCCCACCATAGACATCCAAACTTTAGCAGGTTTTGCAGACCCCGAAAAAAATCCTTGTCTACATTTATTTGCCAACTCCAGCGCCAAACTTCATGTAACAGAATCACCATTTTTAATGACAGCAAATGGCTTACAAATAGAACTTTGGACTGAGACACCAGCCTATGATTTGCTATCAGGATGCAGTTTGTGTTTAACTACTGTGGGAGCCAATACCGCCGAATTGGGTTCTTTAGCTGTACCGATGATTGTTTTGCTACCAACGCAGCAATTGGATGCGATGAAGGCTTGGGATGGTTTGCCGGGATTGTTGGCAAATTTGCCCTTAGTTGGTTCAGTTTTTGCGACGGTGATTAATTGGCTAATTTGGCGATTGGGGAAGCGAAAACTGTATGCTTGGCCGAATATTTGGGCGCAAGCAGAGATTGTACCAGAGTTGGTTGGGAAACTGGAACCGGAAGCAGTGGCCGGGTTGGCGATCGACTATTTGAGTCATCCTGAAAAATTAGCACAAATGGGCGATCGTTTGCGGAGGGTTCGAGGAGAATCCGGGGCGGCGAATAAAATCGCTGAATTGGTTTATGAAGAACATAATAAAATATTGTAGATAATGTGGTACATTTACGCGATACATCATCAGTAATAGCAGCTTATCTACGCAAAAGACTTATGGAATCTAAGGGGCGGGCCAAGTTCACCGATTTCTGATGTCCTTAAGTAAATCGGGGTTATTGGTTGGGTGGGGGCGGGTTTTTTAAGATTGTTTGTGATTGCCAAGATTCATCGACGAACCCGCCCCTACAGATCGCACCATTGATGTAGGGGCGGGTTCACCAACCATAATTGCCAAAAACCAACAATCTCATAAACCCGCCCCCGCCCCATGCCCCATGCCCTAATTCCTAATGGCAATAAAAAAGCCAGGGATAGATATCCCCAGCTCGAAACATAACAGATTAAGTTTTGAGAATTCGTGGGTCGCTCTTTTCAGAATCCTACCGTGCCCACTCCTAGCCCAATTAAATCAGGGTAATATCCGAAGCCGATAGACCCGGTTTGCCGTTCAGGATGGCCAGCGTCACCCCTGGGTTAGGACCAGCAGTACCATCAGGGTCATACCCTAGTCGTCCGTCTTCAGCTTGATAGAAGAGGAATCCTTGATTGGTAGCAGCCCCTGCTGGACCAAAACGGCTACTGTAAGCCCCAGTCTCAAGCACCAACAAGGACCCAGAAGAAAGTCGATTGGTGTCAGGAAATGGGTTCAAGGCGCTGAAGCCTGTCTGCTGGAACACCAACTTGTCTTGACCGGACACAAAGTCACCAATTTGGTCTGGGTTGGTATTGGTAGGTAGGAAGTTGGGTGCGCCACCAATACTGACACCCTCGCCGAAGTTGTTGTAGTAGAAGCTGTCATTACCAGCTCCACCAATCAGGGTGTCAGCACCAGGCCCGCCACCGAGAGAGTCGTCGCCATCGCCTCCGATCAAATAGTCGTTACCAAAGCCGCCAAGCAACACGTCGTTGCCGCCACCGGCATTCAAGGTATCGTCTCCGTCAATTGTTGCAACTGCTCCGCTAGGAAGAGTAGCTGGGCCGCCATACAGTGTGTCATTCCCGCTACCGGTAGTAATGACATCAGTACCATTGGCACCAAAGATGAGGTTGTTGCCCTGGTCGTCGTTAATCCTGTTGACAGTTGTAACATTGGGTGAGGCAAAATTAACACTGCTAGCGTAGTAGATGACGTCATTGCCGGCAGAGTCACCGACCAGAGTATCGCGCACAGTACCAAAGACGATTGTGTCATTTCCTCCACCACCATTCATGATGTTGGTGATGGTGCTGATGACGCCGGCACTAAGATTGCCAATTAAGCTATCGTCACCCAGGCCGCCTTCGAGAGTAATAGAAGTAGGATTAGTACCACCAAAAGTAACATTGGCATTGATAGTATCGTTGCCGTCTCCACCGGAAGCTAGGCTAAAGATACCGCTCAGGCTGTCGTTGTCTGCACCGCCAAGTAACGTATCAGACGCAAAACCACCCTTCAGCGTGTCATTACCCGCTCCACCGTCCAGTAAACTCCGAGAGCCTACATATGTCTGACCCGCTGGGTTAGGTAATGGGTTAAATGTGGGTGGCGTAGTAGTCGATTCGATGAAGTCATTGCCTGCACCTCCGAGGGCGGTATCCTGCGTGGCGAAAACCGTGATCCTGTCGTTACCGTCGCCGCCGTCAAACAAGTTTTTGCCACCACCCGACTGGCCGTAACCGCCAGTGATAGTATCGTTGCCAGCACCGCCCAGCAAAGTGATTTTTTCAACGCCGGCAGTCAAAGTCTCGTTGTTACCATTGAATGCGTTGAATTGGGTCTGGATGCCATTCTTAATATATAAAGAATCGTCGCCCTCACCGCCATCCATGTAGCTGCTGCTGCCAACACCCTGCAGCGTGTCTTTGTCTTTACCGCCTAAGAGAGTGTCTCTGATATTGATACCCACAACCAAGTCGTCACCAGAGTCACCCCGCAAGTAGTTGCTTCCTTGATTGCCACCGAAGCCTCCAGATAACGTAAGATTGAGGTTGTTGTCTCCACCTGCTTTGAAGAAACCCAAGGAGTCATTTCCCTTGCCACCGTAGAGGCTGTCTCTGCCCTTGCTCCCGCCCAAAAGTATATCTGCACCCTCATTACCATATATGACGTTAGCTTCGGCAGTACCTTGGACGACATCGTCTCCCGCACCGCCCTGTATCGTAGCGGAGAGTTCAGCGACTATCGTATCATTGCCTCCGTCGCCAAACAGGAAGGCGCCAGTAGCCTGAGATCTAATAGAGTCTTCGTTGTCACCACCGTAGATAGTATCGTTCGGGCCAACGGAAACGATAGTATCGTTATCGGCTTGGCCAAATATTAAGCTGCCGCCCAAGGTAGAAGTTCTGATGAAATCAGCCCCAGCTCCGGCAAAGATTGTATCCGGTCCGAGTCCCGTATCGTTCAAATCCCTTACATTAGCATTGTTATTTAGCGTTGTCATTACAGATTCACTCCTCTACTTAATTTGTCATCGCTGTTGCGACTACAGAGACTGCCTAAAACACCGAATGTTTGGATGCCGCTGTAGTTTAACTTGTTTGCTCGTCGCAAGTCTAGTCTAGTTGTGTTAACTCTGTCTAGACTTTCTAGACTGGCTATTTTTTCGTTGTAAGCTTTTATTTTCAATTTCTTCACCATTTTAATGATCCTAATTGGACCCTCGGAGGTGCTTACGCTCTCGAAGACGCGATTGATATTCTGAATGTTCCATGGTGGATGAGCGAGGTGGGATCGCGTCCAAACAGGGAAATTAGAGATTTAGGATCAAAAAGTGGTTCCGATCTAGGCATTAAAAGTCTACGCCGCGCTTGAGCTCTACCCCCCGATCGCCGTAGTGTTTGTGACAGTATACCTCTGAATGTACACTTGCCAAATCAAAGTAAGCGTGGGGTTTATGACAGCGGCCGGTGATAATGATTTCCGTATCGCGGGGCTTGCGTAGCAAGGCTTCCACGATCGGCTCTACCGGCAGCAATTCTAAGTCTACTGTGGGATTGAGTTCATCGAGAATAATTGTTTTATACCAACCGCTGGCGATCGCCGCTTTAGCGATTTCCCAACCCCGTTCAGCTTCGGTGCAGTCCAACTCTTGCTGTTGCCCCCGCCAAACTATAGCATCCCGCCCGCACCGTTGGTGATCCACTAGCTGCGGGTAACTTTGGCGCAAAGCTGCAATTGCCGCGTCTTCCGTATAACCGGTGCCTCCTTTGAGCCACTGCACGATTAACACCCGGTGAGATTGGTCTAAACTAATACCTCTGCCGATCGCCTGCAAAGCTTTGCCTAGAGCACTGGTAGACTTTCCTTTCCCCGCACCTGTGTATATTTCAATACCAGAAATATTGTGTTCGGCTGCTGCGGGGTGGTGGTGGGGCTTCATTTCTGAATGCAAGTCAGCAATATCGAGCAAAGCTTGGGGGGTAGCCCTCCCTGTGGCGATTACTTCTAGATATTCTGGTTTGTGTTTGAGGGTTTGGACTACTTCATCTACTGGGAGCAAACCTAGGTCCAAAACCGGGTTTAATTCGTCTAGTACCACTACAGAATATAGCTCCGAGGCGATCGCCCCTTTGGCGATATCCCAACCGCGCTGGGCTTCGGTGCGATCGAATCTGGTGATAGCTTCTGGCCCAAAATATTCAGCCCTGCCGGTCCGAACTTGGTCGATTAAGTGGGGAAATGCCCGCTGCAAGGCTTCTATGGCCCCGTCTTCGTCGTAGGAGCGGCCTGGTCCCTTGAGAAAGCGCAGCAGTAAGACTCGCGTGGGGGAGTCTGAATTGATACCCAGCCCGATCGAGCGCAAAACTACGCCTAAAGCAGCCTGAGACTTGCCCTTGCTAGCGCCATCATAGACGTGAATCTGACCGGCCGCGCGTTCCGATCGGGATGATGCTGTCCGAATACCAATGCCATTCCTTACCATAATCAATTATTTTAGTCTGTCTTGGGGTCGGTAGCTGAGGGAATTTAATGTTTTAATGTTTCCATCCTGTTAATGGATCTCGACATATTATACTATAAACAAGCTGAAAATCTGCTACCATGCCATGTCCGACAGATTGGGGAAAATGTCCAGGCTGAAAATATCAAGAGGGCAAATTAGCTCGATCGTTGTCGTCCTGTTTGTGCCCGGTGGCGGAATAGATTCTACCCAGCCGTTATAGTTGTAAACTTTATGATTGCCAGTGTTTTTCCATTTCCGACTGTTTTGCTGCAAATTTTAATTTTGTTTGTGGCGATCGCGATCGAATCGTGGTTCCTACAAAAACTACTTAAACTAGACCCCAAAACCAGCGTTGAATATACAACCATCCTCAATTTATCTTGCGCCTGTCTAGGTTGGTTCCTTTTCTTCGGCCTTGAAAGCGTGATGCCAAAAGACCTGCGAGAACAGCTCATAGATTACACGATCTTAGGAGGGGGCCGCGATATTTACCCAGCCATAACTCTGATTGCTGTATTACTTTTAGCAATCACTTTTTTGGCCAAGTGGGAAGGATTAGAATTTCTCCAAAATTTGGTGGCTGGTACTAAAAAAACTTCTAAGCCTCAGTTCATAGGGCCACCCAGCCTCACCAAGCGTCCTCCCCAAAAAACTTTCCAAGTAACCACTGTTTTTGGCGCAATGTTAATTGCCCATACAGTTAGCAATTGTGTCATTCTAACCTTGTTATTTTTGCAAACATCTAATTAAAAAAATCTAGTAATTTTCTCAGGAATTAAGAATTACTTAATCCCTGAAATTATGACCTAGGGTTCGGGTGCATCTGTGTTTTGCAAATATATTCGTAGGGGCGAAGCATGACCGTTGTAAATCTCTGGTTATCACTAACAAATTGTCTGCGGTCATGCTTCGCCTATGCAAAATCGAGATGATCCCTAGGGTTCCATCTTCCATCTTCCATCTTCCATCTTCCTTATTCCTTATTCCTTCTATATGATGAAGCAATTTTTAGACATCACCAAGCAACTGACGAAGCTGACAAACAACCTTTGGGAAGTCAATAAAAAAGTCCAAAAGCAGATACTTCCGCCTAAAGTTGTCCACTGGAAAACACCTTTACTGATTAGCATATTGTTGGCATTACTGTCCGTGGCAGCCATCACAGACGGGCCAACCAGAACAACCATTGCTGATTTGAGTTGGTTATCTTTTATAATCTCCATGGGTCTGTTGACCAGTCAGCCACCTTTTGTGATTTACGGAGTCAGTATTAGTCCGTGGGTGACAAGTGTCTTAGTTGGCCTGTGGCTATTAGTCAGATTGCCGCCAGATAATCGCCCCATAGCATGGATAGCAGGACCGCTGATCGCAGTAGTGGTTCTCGCGGCCATAGAAATTTGGAATAGTGAATCCAAATGGGACAAAATTAAGTCGCTAATTCAACCGGAATTTTTAATTTTAACCCTGATTCATGTGATGATTTCTTGTTGGTTTGCTTTCCACTTTTTGATTCAAGGTTGGCTGCAAGATTATCCAAGTGTTTTGTCACAAAATATGAAAGAAAGTCATTATTTAGTGACATTTCAAGGCCCAACAATTAATCGTTCTAGAGGTGTAATTATCCTCAATGAAATGGAAAAATATCTCAAAAATCAAGCAGCAACCAAACCTTGGGCGCAGATAGAACAAATGCTGATAGATATTGACAACGAGCGATTTTTCCTCAAAAATGAAGCGTTGAAAAAACTTCAGATAGTTCCAGAAGATGGGAGTTGGGATGTCAAAACTTCCATCGTCCAAGGAGAGTCTCGTTATCAGTTAGAGATGCAAGCTACTTGGCTAGGACTGGTTTTTAGACCGGAAATATATTCCTTTACCCAGTCCTGCGAAGTGATAAATATTGGTAATGCGGCGACGGTAGACTGTGGGGCTATCAAACGCTCTAAGCCGGGGCTAAAAAAGAATGGAAGTGGAGGAGATAGTCAAGTTTGATCCTGCTGCTAAATACCAATAACCCCGACTCTCCAGAAGTTGTCGGGGTTCTCAAACCAATTACCAATTAGCTAGTAAATGAATCTCCGAAGAATTTTGACAGTTGCCATTAATGTATTTTGGGAAGTAATTCGCGATCGCATTCTTTACTTAATCGTTATTTTTGCTCTGTTGATGGCAGCAACAGTGCGGTTAATCCCGGAATTGGCGGCAACAACAGAGCAAAAAATTATCTTAGATACTGGCTTGGCAGCTATTAGTATTTTCGGTCTAATTGTCACAGTCTTTGTTGCTACTGGATTGGTAAACAAAGAAATTGAAAAACGCACTGTTTACCTGTTAATTGCCAAGCCGATAAGTCGCGCTGAATTAATTGTTGGTAAACACTTAGGGCTGTCGGCGGTACTAGGTGTCCTGGTGGCGGCCATGACTGTTATTTATCTGGTAATTATGAGTTTGAGTCGCATTAATTACCCTTTGCAAAGCATTTTAATAGCTTCACTATTCATCTGGTTTGAACTGTGTTTGGTCGCGGCTGTAGGGATTTTATTGGGAGTTTTTAGTAGTTCGTTGCTAGCAAGTTTACTGACATTTGGTGTCTATTTAGTGGGAAATTCAACGCGGGATTTAGTGGCTTTGGGTAAGTTAACTAAGAATCCTGGTATTGAACAATTGATGATGGGACTTTATCTGATTTTGCCCGATTTGGCTAGATTTAATTTGAGAAATGATGCTGTTTACGGACAAGTTCCTTACTTAGCGGCTATGATTACAAATGTCGGCTATGGTTTGTTGTATGGGGTGCTGCTGCTGTCAATTTCTGTTGCTATATTTTCACGTAGAGAATTTTAAGCCTCATCTTCTATAGCAATCCTCGCATCATTTGTGAATTTCTTACTCCCTCCCCTTGCTAAGGGGAGGGCTGGGGTGGGGTAAAAAAATTTACGACTCCTGCAAGGATTGCTATATACCTTCAGCGGGTGCAGTAAAATTGAATTGGTCAGCTAGAATATAGAAAAGATTATCGATCGCCAATCTCGACTAAAAATAAAACTTTTATTGGTAAAATGAGGTGTCCTATGACTGCTGTAATTCACAAACCAATATCACAGCTAAAAATTACCTGGCCGCTGCTACCAGATGATTTTATTCTACCAGATGACCCCGTGGAAAATATAGAACATCCTTTAATCGCGAATGGTTTACGCCAGTCTGTAGTGGATTGCCCGGAACTAATACAAGACGCACTGATAGTTTCTAATTTTGCATTGTGTGCTGCTGTGGACGATCGCACTATTTGCAAAGGCCCAGACTGGATGTACGTGCGCCCCGTGCAAGCTTGGCCTCATAACTATCCCCGTCGTAGTTACACGCCTCATACCGAAGGAACAGTGCCTTCTGTAGTGATGGAATTTCTCTCAGCTACTTACGGTGATGAATACTCTGTCGAACATACAGAAGAAATCGGTAAGTGGTTTTTTTATGAACAAGTAATCAAAGTTCCTCGCTATGTGATTTTTCGACCGCATACGGGCAGAATAGAAGTCTATGCCCTGGAATCGGAGCGATACAACAATCAAGAACCAGATGAAAATGGGCGTTATTTGATACCTGGATTGGATCTGTTTTTGGGAGTTTGGGTGGGTACTCGCGAAGGTAGAACCGGAAATTGGCTGCGCTGGTGGAATAGGGCTGGGGAGTTGCTGTTGTGGCCAGAAGAACGCGCAGAAGCTGAACGCCAGCGGGCAGAAGCTGAACGCCAGCGGGCAGAAGCCGAACGCCAGCGCGCAGAAGCCGAACGCCAGCGCGCAGAAGCCCAAAGCCAAGAAAAAGAGTTAGTCCAGACTCTGCTGGAACAGGAAAGACAGCGCAATCAAGAGCTTTTGGCTAGATTAGCCGCCCTTGGCATCGATCCAGAATAAGTAAACCTACTTAAAAAACCAAACTCTCAGGCTCCCGACTTCAAGAAGAAGTCGGGGCTCTAATATCGATCGCATTTTACAGCAATCAAAATTGAAATCATGTTAGTCGAAAAACTCGCAAAATTACAAACTATATTCGCAGAAATGGATTGGGCGCTGATTGCCTACTCTGGCGGTATTGATAGCACTTTGGTGGCAAAAATTGCTTTTGATGTCTTGGGCGATCGCGCTTTGGCCGTGACAGCAGTTTCCCCATCTTTATTGCCAGAAGATTTAGAAGATGCGCGGATTCAAGCAGCAGAAATTGGGATTGCCCACGCAGAGGTGGAAACTCAAGAAATGGCAAATCCTAATTACACTTCTAACCCGGTTAATCGCTGCTATTTTTGCAAAAGCGAACTGCACGATACTTTGAAACCGCTAGCACTCGCTAAGGGTTATCCTTATGTGGTGGATGGGGTTAATGCTGATGATTTAAAGGATTATCGTCCGGGAATTGTGGCGGCGAAGGAACGGGGGGCCCGATCGCCTTTGGCAGAAGTCGGCATGGCTAAATTTGAAGTGCGACAATTGGCAAAAGAATTAAATTTGCCATGGTGGGACAAACCAGCTCAACCTTGTCTGAGTTCGCGCTTTCCCTACGGTGAAGAAATCACCGCGGCCAAGTTGCAAAGAGTTGGGCGCGCTGAACGGTATTTGCGGCAGTTGGGACTGAAAAATCTGCGAGTGCGATCGGACCAAGATACGGCGCGCATTGAGTTACCAGCCGAGGAGATTAAGGAATTTGTGTTAAAGCAAGATTTGTCTGCATTGGTGGCCGTATTTCAAGAGTTTGGTTTTGTTTACGCGACTTTGGATTTGGAGGGATTTCGCAGCGGCAAATTAAATCAGGTTTTGCAGCCGGAGTTGTTGCAAAAAAAAGGTTGATTAGTTCTCCTGCAAAAGTGTGAGTACAACATGGTGTTAGGCACTCTGGGCACTAATTCATTACTGATGCAGGCCCGCTCTTGATAGTATTGGCGATCGGTCAAACCCGATCGCCAATACTATAATACCTTGCTCCTGCGACAATTAATCCACCCTGCCCCCTGACCCCCCCAGGGGGGGAAGGGTATAGGGCATTACCTATTACCTATTACCTATTACTACTTCCTCTGCAATTTAATACCTCTCATAGAATAATCTAAAAGCTCCATGGGGTGCATCAAACAAACTGCCTTTCCCTGCAACTCCAAATGCTTCTTAATTTGTAGCGAACAACCAGGATTAGAAGAAGCAATCAACTCCGCTCCAGTATTCAGCAAATTCTCCACCTTTTGCTGTCCCAATTCATCAGCTACCTCCGGCTGCAACAGATTATAAACACCCGCACTCCCGCAGCACAAAGCAGCATCCATAGGTTCTTTTAACTTCACTCCCGGAATTTGTTGCAACAACTGACGAGGTTGAGCACTAATCTTTTGTCCGTGCAACAAATGACAAGCATCCTGATAAACAATTGTCAAATCTCCGTCCACCAAAGGATGAAGTTTTGCCGTCATACCCGCCATTACCAAAAACTCTTGCACATCCTTAACCTTAGCCGCAAAAGCCTCAGCTTTCTGCCGATAGGCATCGTCATCAGCTAAAATATGACCGTATTCTTTCAAAGTGTGACCACAACCCGCAGCATTGATAATCACAAAATCGACACCCGTATTTTCAAAGCTGTCAATCATTTGTCTCGCCAAAGTTTGTGCCTGTTGCGCTTGTCCTTGGTGTTCCGGTAAAGCAGCACAACATCCCTGACTTTTCGGAATCACAACCTCACAACCATTAGCCGTTAAAACCCGCACCGTAGCTTCATTAACCGGCGAAAACAATAGCCGCTGCACACAGCCTAAAATCACGCCGACTCGATAGCGTTTTTCCCCTTGGGCTGGAATTACCTCTGGTAAATTATCCCGGAAAGAATCAACTGTTACCTGCGGCAAAATTGATTCCATCGCCGCCAAGCGGGGAAATACTTTTTTCAGCAAACCTGTTTTGCGAATCAGTTTTGGCAGTCCTAATTTTTGATAAATAAACAGCGGTACAAGCAAAGGCCGTAATCGGTGAGGATAAGGGAAGAGATTAAAAATCAGAGTGCGAATTACTTTATCAGAAAAAGAGCGTTCCTGATTCCGAGAAACTTGGTGACGTGTGGCGGAAATTAATTTATCGTATTGTACACCCGACGGACAAGTAGTAACGCAGGCCAAACAGCCCAAACAAGTATCAAAATGCTGGGAAGTTGCTTCATTCAAAGGAGCTTCACCTTCGTTAATCGCATCCATCAAATAAATGCGGCCTCTGGGGGAATCCATTTCTTTACCCAGTACCCGATAACTAGGACAAGTGGACAAACAAAAACCACAGTGCACGCAAGTATCGATTAATTTAGGATTCGGAGGATTATTAGTATCAAAACCCTGTAATTCTGGAATTTGTAAATGGGGATTTTGTGCTAGAAAATTGCTTTCCTTAGCTGGTTTTAAATTGTCGCTGGGAAGTGTAGATTTTTCAGAAATTTGCATATATTACCTAATTATTGTGGTTAGTAGTAAAGACTTTATCCCTTCAAACACTTCTTTTCTTTTCTCTTCCTTCGCGCTCTTCGCGCCTTCGCGGTTCGTTAAAAAAGAATCTGGTTCACAAACGATTCAGACTAGGATTCAATAAAAACTAATGTCCTTACTACAAACTTTAAACTAAATACCATCAACAAAGCGATGTGGACTCAAAATATTCTCCGAGTCAAACTGTTGCTTAATCCGGCGCATAAGATCGATCGCACTTCCAGTATAGCCCCAAACATCCAACTGTTGCTTGAGAGCAGGAGACGCAGCCAAAACAGTCAAAAAACCTGCTTTAGCTTCACAGACTCGGCGTATTTGCAACAGTGTTTCCGCAGTCACAGTCTGATCAAAGCGCAAAATCCCCAAACCGCTACCTGCATGAATCACAGCATCCTGAATGGGCAATTCGTCCATTACCTTGACAGCTTCGGAGGGCCTGACTCCTATTTTGCAAATAATCGGAGAGTCTTGGGTATGATTCCAGATAGTTTCTGGCAATGTTTGCCATAATTGCTTCTGATCATTTTCGCCCCAGCTAGCCCCTTGCAAACCCAACTTTTCGCCAACTTCCCGCAAGCGGGCTGATTGTTGTTTAACACTCTCTGGGATACTTTGAAATCTGACTATTAATCCTAGGCCCTTTCCTAAACCTAATTTGGCTACTAAATCCGGCGATAGTAAATCCACGGCTGTGGGAGTCAAAGCCGAAGATAAAAGGATTTGGGTTGCTTGAGTTAAAGGCCCTGGTGCCCCAGTCAAGAGAACTGTTTCGGAGGCGACGGGGAGGGGATAAACTCGGAAAGTGACTTGACTAATGATACCTAAAGTGCCGTAAGCACCAGTAAATAGTTTCATTAAATCGTAACCGGCGACGTTTTTGACTACTCGGCCGCCCGCAGTGGCAATTTTACCGTCCGATCGCACAAAAGTCATTCCCAACAGCATATCCCGAACCCCCCGATAGCGATGGCGCAGGGAACCCGCGTCAGCAGTAGCGACAATGCCACCCAAGGTTGCTTGCTGTGGATAGGCGGGATCGATCGGCAAAAATTGACCTGCTACGGCTAAAACTTGCTGTAAATCCGCAAACTTCATCCCCGCCTCCGCAGTCACGGTTAAATCGCCCACAGCGTGTTCTATCAATCGATTCAGGCGCGAAGTGTTGACAGCCATGAGTCGGAGATTCGAGTCTAATTTGACCAAACCGCCCCAATCCAGTTTACTGCCGCCACCACAAGGCAGAACAGCATAACTATTTTGCCCAGCCCAAGCAATCACAGCCGCGAGTTCTTCCTGGGTATTGGGATAAACAATGCAGTCAATGTGTGTGTCTGGGCTAACTGCTATTTCGAGTCTTTCTTGCCAAAATGCTTCTGTATCTTGCCAGGAAGAGACACTAGCAGCATCCACAATACTTTCTAGTTCTTGGATCTGTGCCAAATTTACTGTATAAACTGATTTCATTCAACTAATAGTAGATTTTATATTCAACGGGACTCATACCAATTTAATGGGTCGTTGCACATATCTTGATCCCCCTAAATCCCCCTTAATAAGGGGGACTTTGAGTGCTTCTTGTCCCCCCCTTAATAAGGGGGACTTTGAGTGCTTCTTGTCCCCCCCTTATTAAGGGGGGCTAGGGGGGATCGAATTTTATGCAACGACCCATTAAACTGGCACTACACATTTTAACGTAGTTCTGTCATTCTGGACTAAATGAAGAAACTGAAGGATCTCACTCGATGCTTCGCTTTGTATTCTGACACGATTGTGTTGCACGGGGAAGGGAGTATTGAAAAGTCGATGAGAAGTCGATGAGAACTCACTCACGTTCTCAAATAGTCATCTGATTTAATAGAAATTCGTAGGGGCGAAGCATGACCGCTGTAAATCTCTGGTGATCCCTAATAAATTGTCTGCGGTCATGCTTCGCCTATGCAAAATCGGGATGCTCCCCCAGCATTTCGCTCGAAAGGTCGATCGAGTGACTATGTATCAATACATTTTTATCAAATCTTTACAGATCTTTAGGCAATAAGCCGTTATCGTTGGTACAACAAATTTTGACTCTTTTTTCAACTCAGCATTAGGTGTATGATGCCAAACTTAAAAACTCAAGTTTCAGGAAGTGCGATCGCCTTTATCGATCGCCTGGTTACAGATTATCAAAGTTTGATTGCGGGGGTAACACCGGGTACGGAAGTAGTGGTTTTGGATGGGAACCGGGATGCGATCGACCAAATCACTCAAATTTTAGCTCTTCGCAGCAATATAGACAGCATTCACATCATTTCTCACGGTGCTCCGGGCAGCTTGCAACTGGGCAAAACCAGATTGGGTTCTGACAATCTGGAAAGTTATGCCGAGAAGTTGCAGCAGTGGCGGAGTGCTTTAACTGTCGGTGCGGACATTCTGATTTACGGTTGCAATGTCGCATCAACACCTCGCGCTTCCCTCAAAGTCCGCCGTTCGTTTCAACCCCCGTCTCATAGCGCAAGTCGGTTGAAACCGACTGAAAACAAGCTCGCTATTCAGTCCTCTTTAGAGGACTTTCGCTATGAGACGGGGGTTGAAACGAACGGCGGACCTGCGGGCGAGGGCGAGGCTATTCAGTCCTCTTCAGAGGACTTTCGCTATGAGACGGGGGTTGAAACGAACGGCGGACCTGCGGGCGAGGGCGAGGCTATTCAGTCCTCTTCAGAGGACTTTCGCTATGAGACGGGGGTTGAAACGAACGGCGGACCTGCGGGCGAGGGCGAGGCTATTCAGTCCTCTTCAGAGGACTTTTGCTATGAGACGGGGGTTGAAACGAACGGCGGAACCTTCATCCAGCGCATCGCCCAACTCACAAATACCAACGTTGCCGCCTCCAAAAACCTCACCGGCAGCGCAGCAAAAGGTGGCGACTGGAAACTAGAAACGACAACCGGGAAAATTGCAGCACCTTTAGCATTTCGGCCCGAAGTTCTAGCAGCATACAACCACGTCCTTGCCACCTTCAGTGAAGCCAGAAACTATACTGTGGGCCAACGAAGTATTTCTGACATTGGTACGGGCGATTTTAATGGTGACGGTTTCCTCGACTTAGTAGTGACAACCTACTTATCAGATATTTTCATATTGTTGGGGACGGGTACTACGGGCAGCTTTGGTACTCCTATCAGCTTATTGAAGCCAGGAGGTAAGGAGAATCCCTCTGGCGTTGCAGTGGGTGACTTTAATAAAGACGGCAAACTCGATTTAGCTGTAACGAATTCTTACTATTTCGGAGATAACGGCAATTTCCTTTCCATCCGACTGGGGACAGGTACTGGTAGTTTTGGCGATCCTACCAACTTTGGTGTAAATATAGATCATAGTTCGATCGTAACCGGCGACTTTAATGGAGATGGCAAGTTAGATTTAGCCACAACTCCTGAGAACGATAATTACATTTCAATACTTTTGGGAGACGGTACTGGTAGCTTTGGGACTCCCGTTAAGATTAATACACAAACACGCAAGTCTACTGTTGCCACAGCCGACTTTAACGGCGATGGCAAACTCGATTTAGTCACGTCGAACAATGAAAAGACTAATAACATCTCCGTTTTCTTAGGAGATGGTAAAGGCAACTTTAACTCCCCCGTTAACCTTACCTCCGCCACTAGCTTTAGTGGCGCGAGTCAGCGAACTGTCGTCACAGGCGACTTTAATGGCGACAGCAAACTCGATATCGCCGCCAATAACAACTTCGATAAATCTGTCTCAGTCTTCTTGGGAGATGGTACGGGTAATTTTGATACTGCTAACAACTTTAATGTCATAACTTCTGGAGGACAGCCCGAATCTGTGGTTGCAGGGGATTTTAATGGCGACGGCAAACTCGATTTAGCCACGTCTAACAACTTGGGTGCTTCCCTTTCAGTCTTGTCAGGAGATGGTACGGGTAAATTTGGTAATCTCAGTCAATTTACGATACCGAGTTCTTCCGCATATGTTTATATGATTGCGAGAGATTTTAATGCTGACGGGAAGTTGGATATAGCTACGGCTTACAGTCAAAATCTCTCAATTCTGCTGAATACATCGAATACAGTTAATTTCGGTGCGGCAACTTACAGCGGCGTGGAAGGAACAACAGACACAGTAGTTAATATTCCCGTCAACATCACCGGCGGCACTCCCTTAAACGATGTAGTTGTGCCAATTCTCCTCGACTCCAGCAGCACCGCCACCCAAAATACAGACTACACCTTTTCCCCTACTTCGATTACCTTCCCCGCAGGTGCAACAGGTGACGCACTCACCAAGAATGTTGCAGTTACTATCAAGCCTGACAATCTCTCGGAAAACCCCGAAACTGTAATTTTCAACTTGGGTACAATTACAGGTGCGATTGCCGGATCTACAAAGAAAACAACTCTAACTATTTCAGATCAGGTTTTTGTTACTTATGCCATTGCTGCCGGTACTGCCAGCATTGACGAAGGCAATAGCGGCAAAAAACCTCTAACTTTCACTGTGACTCGCAGCAACGTCACTAACGGGGCAAGTAGCGTCAAATATGCAATAGGAGGAACTGCTACCAACGGCAGCGATTATAACAATATCGGCGGCACTTCTGGGGCAAGGAATGCTACTGGCACGATTAATTTTGCGACTGGTGAAACATCAAAAACTATCACTCTGGATGTGTTGGGCGACACCACGGTGGAACCCGATGAAACTATTACCGTCACCCTGTCGGAGGCCACAGGTATCGCAGCGGTAACACCGACAATTACCGCTGATACCGCTACCACAACTATTATTAATTACACTGCACCGACGCCGGCACCGACGCCGGCACCGACGCCGACACCAGTCACGCCAACACCGACACCAGTCACGCCAACACCGACACCGCCGACACCAACACCAACACCGCCAACACCAACGCCCACACCGACACCAGTCACGCCGACACCAACACCCACACCGACACCAGTCACGCCGACACCAGTCACGCCTACACCAACGCCCACACCAACACCAGTCACGCCTACACCAACACCAACACCAATACCAATACCAATACCAATACCAATACCAATACCAACTCCAACACCAACGCCCACACCTAACAACCGCCCGCCAGTTGTAAATCGTCCTGTCTTGTCGCAAGGAGGTTCCAAAACCAATGAGTTGATCTTCGCTGCAAATACCGATACTGACCCCGATCCGGGCGATCGCGTTAGTTATACGATCGGTCTGACAGATTACAATGCTTTGAATGAGTCTGCATTCACTTGGGAGAGATCCCTCAGCGACGGTTCCTATCGCCAGCCGGTAGATGGGTTAAGTTTTCCTCAAATTCCTCTCCCCTCATGGTTAACTTTCAATCCCGAAACCCGTACTATCAATTTAGATGCGAGTCGCCCAAAATCTTTCAACTATTGGCTGAAGGTAACGGGAACGGATTCATCAGGTGCCAGTGTTAGCGAACTCGTTCGGTTCAAGAGTTTCAATTTCGGCGGTTTTGTGATTGATGGTTACATTGCTGGTTCTACTATCTTCTTTGATGCTAACAAAAACGGCATAATCGATGCTAACGAACCGTCTGCCACAACTACCCCTAATGGTGAATTCGAGCTGAATCTCGCCTCCAACATTTTCGACAAAAATCAAAATGGAGAAATTGACCCAGAAGAAGGCAATCTAGTGGCCATAGGTGGCATCGACACCGCCACGGGTTTACCGCTAGAAACACCAGTCACCGCACCACCAGATGCTACTGTTGTCACGCTCTTAACCAGCTTGGTCGCAGACTTAATCGACAAAGGATTGACATCAGAATCAGCACAATCTTCCGTCAAAAAATCCCTTGCTATCCCCGCTAATGTTGACCTAACTAGCTTCGATCCGATCGCGGCTACCAACAACAACCAGCCAGGGGGTATTGCAACTTTATCCGCAATGGTGAAAGTCCAAAACTTCATCACTCAAACTAGCGCTTTGATTGACGGTGCTTCTAGTGCATTAACTAAGGATATTGTCAAGGCAGTTGTCAGTTCAATTACGAGTAGAGTTCAATCTGGTACTGTTTTAAATCTGAGCAATGCAGCAGATTTAGAACCAATTATTCAGCAAGCTGTCAGTAGAATCAAGCAAGTTGACTCCAGTTTTAACACTCAAAACTTTACCCAAATTTCCTCACAAGCTGCGACTGTAATGGCAACAGCCAATCAACGCATTGATGCCGCTGTCTCCAGCACAACAGGAACATCCATTCCTGAAGCAGTCGCCCGCGTCCAAAAAGTAACTTTGGGCCAAACTACTCAAGATTTCAAAGCTGTTGGTGCGGGAACTAAGACAATTTCTCAAGTAGTTTCTGAAAATACTGCTGCTGCTTTAGACACCAAAATTGAAACTATAACAACACCTGCTGGGCTTGCGACTCCTGTTGTCACCGGCGATGCTGATTTGGGCAGCAATTCGCCCGACGCAATTATCGGTACAAATGGCGACGATATCCTGACTGGTGGCAGCGCAAATGATGTTTTGATGGGGATGAGGGGCAATGATTACCTCGACGGTAGCCTCGGCAATGACTCGCTTTTCGGCGGCAAAGGTAATGATATTCTGCTGGGAGGTAGCGGAAATGATGCCTTGTTTGGCAGTCGCGGTGCCGACATTTTGAATGGCGGTGATGGCAACGATATTCTGCTGGGAGGTAAGGGTGATGATTTGCTCACAGGCGGTTTGGGAAGTGATATTTTGACAGGAGGTGCTGGTAATGATAAATTCTTGCTTTCTACCAATTCTGGTATCGATACTATCTTGGATTTTGAGGATGGCAAAGATTTGCTAATACTGGGCAATAATCTCACTTTCTCGCAATTGTCAATTACTCAAGAAAACAGTGCTACTTTCATCCGTTTGTCAGCAACAGGTGAAATTTTAGCTTCTCTGAATGGGGTGTCTGCAAGTGCGATTAGTGCCGCTAATTTCAATTTAGCTTAGAGCAGCAGCGGGGTAGGCACGCACCATCCACTACCCCTACAAAATCCTCGTTTTCTTGAGAATGAAATAGAGCATCCCGATTTCGCATAGGCGAAGCATGACCGCAGACAATTTATTAGCTGTCGCCAGAGATTTACAGCGGTCATGCTTCGCCCCTACGAATATATTTACAAAACACATATGCACCAGTCTAGATCCCCCTAAATCCCCACCCCCCCCTAGGGCGTGTTTTCAAACCCAAAGATCCCCCCCAGCCCCCCTTAAAAAGGGGGGGGGAAAGAGTC
>NZ_JAHRFC010000073.1:0-22933 GCF_020883015.1 Microcoleus sp. CAWBG640 | reverse complement strand
ATTGTAGTCATTGCTTTAGCAACCGCATTTTTTGACAAACAGCCCCCAAGCCGCGAAGTTTGGAAGTACAGTCAATTCATTCAGGAAGTCGAAGGCAAGAGAGTAGACAAAATCAATATCAGTTCCGATCGCACCAAAGCCCTCGTCACAGCCCAAGACGGCAACAAAGTGATCGTCAACTTGCCCAACGACCCAGAACTGATCAACATCCTGACCAAAAATAACGTAGACATTTCTGTTCTACCGCAAAGCGACGAAGGTTTCTGGGTAAAAGCCCTCAGCAGCCTGTTTTTCCCGATCCTACTGTTGGTGGGACTCTTCTTCCTGGTGCGACGCGCCCAAAACGGGCCCGGCAACCAAGCCATGAACTTCGGCAAATCCAAAGCTAGAGTCCAAATGGAGCCGCAAACTCAGGTCACATTCAGCGACGTAGCCGGCATCGAACAAGCCAAGCTAGAACTCGCCGAAGTCGTGGACTTCCTGAAAAATGCAGACCGCTTCACCGCAGTCGGTGCCAAAATCCCCAAAGGCGTGCTGTTAGTCGGCCCTCCCGGAACAGGCAAAACCCTGTTAGCAAAAGCAGTAGCTGGCGAAGCAGGCGTTCCTTTCTTCTCAATTTCCGGTTCCGAGTTTGTCGAAATGTTCGTCGGTGTGGGTGCTTCCCGCGTCCGCGACTTGTTTGAACAAGCCAAAACCAACGCTCCTTGTATCGTATTTATCGATGAAATTGACGCCGTAGGCCGTCAACGCGGCGCTGGTATGGGCGGTGGTAACGATGAACGGGAACAAACCCTCAACCAATTGCTGACTGAAATGGACGGTTTTGAAGGTAACACCGGCATCATTATTATTGCTGCTACCAACCGTCCTGATGTGCTGGATGCTGCGTTGCTCCGTCCAGGTCGCTTCGATCGCCAAGTAGTAGTAGATCGCCCCGACTTCGCCGGCCGCCTCGAAATTCTCAACGTTCACGCCCGCGGCAAAACCTTGTCCAAAGATGTGGACTTAGAAAAAATCGCCCGCCGCACACCTGGTTTCACTGGTGCCGATTTGTCCAACCTGCTGAACGAAGCAGCAATTTTGGCAGCCCGCCGCAACTTGACCGAAGTCTCCATGGATGAAGTCAATGATGCGATCGATCGCGTCCTCGCAGGCCCAGAAAAGAAAGACCGCGTAATGAGCGAAAAGCGCAAAACTTTGGTAGCTTACCACGAAGCCGGTCACGCCCTAGTCGGTGCGCTAATGCCCGATTATGACCCCGTGCAAAAAATTAGCATTATCCCCCGCGGCCGCGCCGGTGGTTTGACTTGGTTCACACCTAGCGAAGACCGCATGGATTCTGGCTTATATTCTCGCTCATACTTGCAAAATCAAATGGCCGTTGCTTTAGGTGGCCGCATTGCTGAAGAGATTGTCTTCGGTGAAGAAGAAGTGACAACAGGCGCTTCCAATGACTTGCAACAAGTGGCAAGAGTCGCACGGCAAATGGTGACTCGCTTCGGAATGAGCGATGTCCTAGGCCCTGTAGCCCTCGGTCGCCAACAAGGGAATATGTTCATGGGTCGCGATATCATGGCTGAACGGGATTTCTCGGAAAAAACCGCAGCGGCGATCGACAATGAAGTCCGTTTGTTGGTAGAACAAGCTTACCGACGCGCTAAAGATGTGCTGGTTGGTAATCGCCATGTCCTTAATGAATTGGCAGATATGCTAGTTGAAAAGGAAACTGTGGATTCCGACGAATTGCAAAATTTGTTGGCCAATAGTGATGTCAAAATGGCGACGATCGCCTAATTGATTTTGGATTTAATCTAAAGTTTGAAATCGGTAATTGGGGTTATTCTGGAATTGTCCGGGATAGCCCCGATTTTTTAAATAGATAACATATTAATTTCGGTTACACCGGAATGACAAAGACAAAGGAGACGGCAATGTCCATAGATGTCAACTTAAGCCTGAAAGCCTTGATAAATCTGGTTTTTGCCTGAGTCTAGATCCCCCTAAATCCCCCTTAAGAAGGGGGACTTTGATCGGACTCCTGTCCCCCCCTTCTTAAGGGGGGTTAGGGGGGATCTGGCCTTAATAGTCAAACAGCAGTCTCTGACAGGGTTTGACCTTAAGTTGATACCTATGGGCATTGCCGTTTCCTTCTTTCCAGTGTAATCTGAATTGATATTAAATCTCGCTACCCAAACCACTTTCAAATACTATATAATCACTTGGAGACAGTAAATTAACTTGATATAACTTGGGAATGA
Source organism: Microcoleus sp. CAWBG640 (assembly GCF_020883015.1). NCBI lineage: Bacteria > Bacillati > Cyanobacteriota > Cyanophyceae > Oscillatoriales > Microcoleaceae > Microcoleus > Microcoleus sp. CAWBG640. The sequence goes on along the minus strand of NZ_JAHRFC010000073.1, from coordinate 20,675 downwards.
AATAACATGGAAATAACACTGCCTGATGTTTCTCAAAGCTTCCAAAAAACCAAAGTATTTTTGACAGAAAAAGTAGAGAAAGCAGTTAACTCTACTTCACAAGCAACAGCACAAGCTAAATCTTCTTTCTCCGAAACTGCTGACAAAGCAAAAGAAACTATTACTCAAACTACTAACTCTGCCGTCAATACTCTGAATCAAACTACTAGCCAAGCTGTAGATAGTGTAACTCAAGCAACAGAAAAGGCTAAGGCTTCATTACAAGATAGCCTTGACAAGGCTGAAAATATTAGCGGCGCGGCTTCAGATGCTATTAAAAATGCGATCTATACTACCGTCAAAGATTGGATGGATTCTCATCCTGTAATCTTATGGTTGGTGAGTCATCCGCTGATGGGGTTAGCAATGCTGCTGTTATTTATATTTATGATATTGGGTTTGTTCCAGGCTTTAGGTAGCTTTTTTACAGAAGCATGGTTATTTATTTTGCAAACCCCTGGAAAATTTATACAAGGGGTTTTCAGTGTCGGCTCTAAATCTGTAAGTAATCTTGGTGGAGTGACGGTAAACTCATTGGTTTCAAGGAATGCGGGATTAAATAATAATTCAGCTTTACAAGTAAGGGGAGTTGAATCAAACAGTTTGGACTCTCAGGAACGACTTGCTAATATTTTGAGCAGGCTTGAGGCAATTCGACAAGAGCAGAGTCAGCTTTTAAAAGAAGTGTCGGCTATTTTAGGCAAGTAATTTAATGCAGTTGCGATCGGGCACTCATGGTAAATTAAATACATCCTGGCTTGCCATCAAAGCCAGAGAAATCAAGGCTTCTAGTCGATCGCCCAAAACGCCATGCCCGATTCCGAATTCTCCGATGATTTAAAATGGACACCCGAAGCTAAGGCCAAGCTGAAAAATATTCCCTACTTTGTCCGGGGAAAAGCTCGCGTCCGCATCGAACAGTTGGCCCGCGAAGCCGACACCGAAGTTGTCACCGTGGACTTAGTTGAGCAAGCTCGCATCGAATTTGGCCAATAGGCGATCGCAATGTACCCTAAAGCCTTAAACTATAACTTGCCTCTCCTAATGTTCACAGAGCTACTGAGTCACCCGTGCGGAAAATTGTTATTGCTGGCAACTGGAAAATGTACAAAACTGGGGCTGAATCCCTAGAGTTTCTTAAAGGATTCACCTCCTCTTTGACGGAAACCCCGGAGGAACGAGAAGTCGTGCTTTGCGTTCCCTTCACTTCATTAGCCGTCCTCTCGAAAAATCTGCACGGTGGCCGGGTGCGGCTCGGTGCTCAGAATGTTCATTGGCAAGAGTCGGGAGCTTATACCGGCGAAATTTCAGGGCCGATGCTCGCAGAACTTGGGGTTCGCTACGTCGTCATCGGGCACAGCGAACGGCGTCAATATTTTGGTGAAACTGACGAAACGGTGAATTTGCGCCTGTTGGCCGCTCAGAAGTATGGTTTAATTCCGATTTTGTGTGTCGGGGAAACCAAGCAACAGCGAGATGCAGGGGAAACTGAAACTCACATTTTCTCTCAGTTGGCACAAGATTTGGTTGATGTTGACCAAGAAAAGTTGGTTATTGCTTACGAACCGATTTGGGCGATAGGCACCGGCGATACTTGCGAAACTAAGGAAGCGAACCGAGTTATTGGTTTGATTCGCAGTAAATTGAGCAATCCTGACGTGCCAATTCAATACGGCGGTTCTGTTAAGCCGGAAAATATTGATGAAGTTATGGCTCAACCGGAAATTGACGGGGTTTTGGTTGGTGGTGCTAGTTTGGAAGCTGCCAGTTTTTCGCGCATTGTCAATTATCATAAAATTGATACTTGGTAATTGCTAAATTGGTCGATGGAAATTCTATCCCCAAGTCAAACAAAAGTGCTCAATAACTTTATTTTTTAGGCCGCTGCTGCTGATAAACACTCACAACTTTATCCGCATAGGTAGCTGTCGCGCCACTTTTGCAAGCAGCCGATTCACCTGTCATCCACCAACAAGCGGCGCGACGGATAGCACTCAATTCATTATTGCTGCTAGCTTTGTATTCGTCGCGCAGTAAATCTCGTGCTATGCAGGTGACAATTGACTTGGCTTTTGTCGCGTCAGCCTCAAATTGTTGTGGTGTTAAATCTTGTTTGGTGCAGAATTTTGCCCAACGGGAAATATTTTTCGGTAAAACTTGCCATTGACTGTACATTCCATCATTGGGGGTTTGGGGTGGTGCAGTTTGTCGCAGGGCTTCTACGAGAGCCGAAACTTGGGCATCGGTAACTGCTTCGGCTGCTGCTGGAAGTGTTTGCCATCCCAGGCTAATTATCAGGCTGCTTAATAATAGATTGGTTTTGGCGATCGACTTTAACTTCATTTCGCTATGCCCTGTTTGATTTCAACTTGCTTTACTGCCAAAACTTATACTATTTGGACTATCGACTGCCTCTGTCTTGAGCATGATTTTCTCTCTGAATTCAAGATGTCTGGCTGTACAGCAATTCTGTTTTCAAAGCTGCTTCTACTATTTGATATTCGGCTTTAACTTTTTCTAAAACCCCATCGGCTTTTGCAGACAAAGACTGGTTGGCATTTGTCGCCATGCGCCCCATTAATTCTAGTTCTTCGCAAAGCTCAAATAATTGAAAAGCACCGAGAGTGCCGCTAATCGACTTTAAAGAGTGAGCAGCCTGCCGCAAAGCGAGCGGATCGGCGTTTTTTACAGCCCCAGAGATGCTCGTTAGCAATTGGGGGGCTGTTTCGATGTAAATGTCGATCGCCTCTTCTAAAGCTTCTACTTCTCTGAGTCCCTCAATAATTTTGGGACTGAGGGAGTTCTGATTGTCAGAGGGGAGTTGCTTAACTAAAGATGGACTAGGCACAATGTTGGGCTGGGGAATTGTCAGTTGTTGCGGTTGGGCAACAGTCACATTCGATCGCACTTCTAATTGATTTGTGCCCTCGATCTCTTCAGCATTTGAGTTAACAGAAATCATCGATTGCCACCGCTCAAACTCGATAGGCGATCGAGATTTACAACTCTTCAAAACTCGAACCAGTTCCTCAATTTCGATGGGTTTGCTCAAATAATCATCCATTCCGGCAGCGATGCACTCTTCGCGATCGCCCCGCATGGCATTTGCCGTCATTGCCACAATCCAAGGTTTCGCAGCATCATCCCATTCTTGACAAATCAGCCGCGAAGCTTCCAAGCCGTCCATTTCCGGCATTTGCATATCCATCAATATCACATCGTAGGGCTGGCGGCGCAAAGCTTCCAAAACTTCCTTGCCATTTCCCGCCACATCAGCGCGATAGCCCATCCGCTGCAAAATCTGTAAACCCACTTTCTGATTCACCAAATGATCGTCTGCCAACAAAATCCGCAGTGGCAACTCCTGGGCAATCATGGGGATACTTTTGGATAAACTGCCGCTACTGCGCTGCACTCTCACTTCACTGCTCGATTCCCCAAAAATATTGATTAAAACATTATAAAGTTGGGATTGTTTGATCGGCTTGTTCAAAAAAGCAGCAAAATTCACCTGCTGCATCACCGGAGAGTTAATTTCCTGCCTACCCATAGAAGTTAGCATGACTAAGGGCAACTGTTCCCCCGACTCTAACCTCCGAATTTCTGCTGCTAAAGTCAACCCATCGATTTCCGGCATTTGCATATCCAAAACCGCTAAGTCAAACTTTTCTTGGGCACTGAGCCAATCTAAGGCTAAAGTAGCAGAAGCAGCCGCGATCGGCACCATTCCCCAAGACTGAGTTTGGAGAGTCAAAATTTGACGATTAGTAGCATTATCATCGACAATTAAAACTCGCTTTCCTGCTAATTCTGGTTGAGAATTGCTTAAATTAATGGGCAATGAATTATGGCAGCATTTAGCAATCGTGGTGCAATAAAAAGTAGAGCCACTAGATTTTAGATGATTAGTTGGAGGATCAATTTCATTTAATTCTTGTCCCTCGCCATTGTCTCCCAGTTCCTCATTCAAAACTGTCGGTTTAAAATCTTCAGGAGGATTGCCAGCTAAATTGCCCCTACTTTCCACCCACATCCTGCCACCCATCATTTCCGATAAACGCTTACTAATTGCTAAACCTAATCCAGTACCGCCGTAGTGGCGGTTGGTAGAAGAGTCAACTTGACTAAAAGATTTAAACAACCGATCCATGCGATCGGCTGGAATACCAATACCAGTATCTTTTACCGCAAATTGTATTTCGTAGATTTGGTCAATTTGTGATTCTTCGCTCTCCAATTCTGACTGTTTTTTGGAAGTTGGCAAAAGTCGGGGCAGTTTTTTAGCAGTACATGATAGCACCACTTCTCCCGCTTCAGTGAATTTAACTGCATTACTGAGCAAATTAATTAAAATTTGCCTCAAGCGGGTGCTGTCCCCGATCGCAGTTACGGGCACAGAACTGTCTATAAAATAAGCCAATTCCAATTTTTTTTGTGCCGCCCTAGCAGCTACCAAGTCCAGAGATTCCTCAATGCAGGTGCGGATGTCAAAGGGATGCTCCTCCAAGTCCAATTTACCCGATTCAATTTTGGAGAAATCGAGAATATCGTTAATCAGAGTTAGCAAAGCATCGCCACTGCTGCGGATAGTTTCAACAAAATCTCGTTGTTCCGAGCTTAAGCGGGTATCCAGCAGCAAACCTGTCATCCCGATGACTCCATTCATGGGAGTACGAATTTCGTGGCTCATGGTTGCCAAAAATTCACTTTTGGCTCTCGTGGCTGCCAGTGCTTCGTCCCTGGCTTTTGCTAAATCAATGCCCGCTTGCTGGCGTTCAAGTTCGCTACCTACCCACTGAGCCATCAGTTTCACCAATTCTCTGTCTACCACTCTGAAAGGTTCTGTCATGGGATGAGCACTCCAGAAGCAGAGAGTACCGTAGACTTCCCCAGCCACCATGACAGAGATGCCCATGTAGGCTTCTATATTGAAAGCCAGGTCATGATTGAATTTGCGATCCGATGTGTTGAAGGACAAGCACAAAAACCTCACCGACTCGAAGTGCAGCGGTTCTTTTGACTGGGCTGTAGCCACGCAGAAGGTTTTTTCTAAATCATAGATTTGTCCTTTGGCGATCGACCCATCGGGACACTTTACAGCCATGATTTGATAATTGTTACCTTCAATTGCCGACAAAATTCCCACTTCCAGCCCGAACTGTCTGCATCCCATGGTCAGCAGTTCTTGGAGTCGCAAATCGAAGGTTGAGAGGCGATTTAGCGGGTCTGTGCGGGGTGCTGACGTCACTTGATACAGAGCTTTAATGGCTGCTTCGCTTTCTCGCAGTTCTTGTTCTGTTTGCTTGCGGAAGCTGATGTCGCGGGAAATCCCAATAATTTCTTGAACAGTCTCTGTTTCAGGATCGCGGATGGTGCGACTGGTAGTTTCAAACCAGATATATCGGCCATCTTTGCGACGGACACGGTAGCTGAGGGTGTAAGTCACTGGCAGCGCCATCAATTTCGCGTGGGCTTTAGATAGCTTTTCTACATCCTCTGGATGGAAATAATTCTTGGGGAACTTGCCGATCAGTTCTTCTGGTTGATATCCCAGCAAAGCGTTGCAAGCGGGCGATACGTAAACAAAAACACCTTTGGAGTTGTGTCGGCTGATCATGTCCGTTGAGTTATCCGCCATCAACCGATAGCGGTCTTCGCTTTCATTGCGTTCGATTTGAGAATTGCCCAAGGCTTCTAGCATTTGGTTGATCGTCTCTGCTAGGCTGGAGAGTTCATCTGCTCCGGGCATATGAACGCGCAAGTCTGGGTCGCCATTGGCCGCTATGTTGTTGACGCTGATACTCAAGTCTTGCAATCTTGCTAAGACCATTTTTTCTAGTAATATCAGTGCGATCGCGCTAAATACTAAACCTACGGCCAATATCGATAGAGTAAACAGTTCTAAGGTGGCTTGACCTTGGCTATAGATTACTCGGTCTACTTCTACTCGCAACATCAGTGCTAGATTGCCGTGGATGTCCCGAATCAGGGCGTATCCAGCAACTAAGCTTTTGCTAAGCGGCTCAACTAAAATTTCTACTGATTTGAGGTTGGAAATTATGATTTTGAGCTTTTCCAATTCTTGCTGGGACTGAACTATCTTTTGAGTTTCTGGCCCATAGTAGCTGGTCGCTCCGACTTTAAAATCTAAAGTTGGCAATCTAAAGTCTACGGACAAGTGAGTCAGTTCTGAGAGTAATTCGATTTCGGTGTTGTCGAGATACCGTGCCAGAATCAGAGTCCCGCGACGGGGGCCGATCTCGTTGCTATTGAGAATTGGCTTGGAGCTAATCAGCAAGGTGGCTTCTGGGATGGTGATCACCCCTGTTTTGATCGATGGCATCCCATCCCCCCCATCTGCCCCAGGCTTTAGCAACGCCGCCGTCAGATGCTCTTGTAAGCTTTGGGGAATCGGGGTCTCGGCTTGGGATTTCAGGTCGAAACCTTTACTGAAAACCACACGCCCCTCTGCGTCTAGCACCATCAATAAATTCAGCCTTAAGTAAACAAATGTAGCATCTACGAAATTTGATTTGACAAAATCCTGACTATGGGTATTGACGAAGGAGTAGGTGTCATCCCACTCGGCATAATCTCGTGCGCTAGTATCTAAATTCGATAAGTCATCATCTAAAGCATCCAAAGCCCGCGCTACATCCTGACGGACGTACTGCGCCTCTAGATTATGGAAATCGTGCAGCAAAATGGTTGATGCCGTCGCATACAGCACCACAATCAGGCAAATCAGAGCTGCACCAACAATTAATAGTGTTTTTTTTCGGAGTTGCATCGGGTTGCCCTCCTCAAGATGCCAGGAGGAAAATTTCCTGGGTCTGTTTGAAATGTAAGTCGTTTAACATTGTATTGGGATGACCTGCGTATTTTAACTGAGCTTGGCACATATGCAGCAGCCATTGCTATACCTTAATATTCTGGATTTCACCAAAAATAATCAATCTAGTATCTAAAAACCTTTAGTTCCTTACTATCTATAACCCATGAATTGTGAGTTATGACCTTATTATCTCAATTTTTTGAATTTGCAGGAGCGAGCGGAAAACAATTAAGGTTTAATCCTACCGTAGGTTTGTCGCCGGTGGTTGGACAGGGGATAGTGGGAGAGCCGGAGAGTGGGAGAGGAGAGAGGGGGAAAGGGGGAGAGGGGGAGATTGGCTGGAAACTATTTTTAGTTTGACACATGATTTTTAGTGACTTTGGGTCTTACGTTTTAAATTATACCCAGAGCCCCGACTTCACTTAAGAAGTCGGGGCTCTAAAAGAAGAGATATTTAGGTTTCCCAAAATAGGGAGTGCGACAACCCCGCGTCCAGGACTAGAGGAATTGTGGCTACCGAATTACCGCTAGAGCACCAGCACCGGCGGCTGCCGCGGCCGAGGAAAGTGCGGTAAAAAACAGCCACCAAGCCGCAACTTCTGCTGCTTTGCGGGTTTCTTCGGCTTGTTTTTCCGCTTGCAATTTGATACTTTCCAGGCGAATCTGTGCTTCTTGCTGCAAGCGTTCAGCTCTTTGCAGGACTGTGTTGCGGCTTCTTTCGATCTGGTCGATCAAGCGGTTGGCGTCTGCTTCGGAGATATCGTCACGGGAACTAATGAGTGCTACTAAAGTATCCCGGTTGAAGTGTCCCAACCGATCGCGCAAAGCTTCAAATCCAGCTTGGGGATCGTCAAATAACTTACGAACATCCTTGGTAATACCTTCGTAGTTGAGTTCTGGGCGATCGAGCGAATTGAGATAATCCCGAACTTTTGCCATAATCCCGTCAATTACCGACTGAATTCGCTCCTGAATTATCTGAATTTGCTGTTGGAATTGGTCGCGCACGGACAAAACTTGATCGACAATGCGATTGGCTTCGGCTTCCGAAATATCCGGCCGCTGAGACAACAGAGAAACTACTGTAGCTCGATCGATATGAGACAGTCGTTCACCTAAACTGTAAGCCCCTACTTTCGGATCGTGCAGCAACAATTGCAAATCGCGCTTGATAGCTTCAGGATTCAATTCATCCTTACCAGTATTCCGCAAATAATCTTCTAAAACACCCTGAAAATCCTGTACTTGACTTTGCATCCGCCTTGCCAAACGGCGGGGCGATTTCACAATCGAGCCGATGGTATCCTGCACTTGGTCGATAATTTGATTAACTTGTTCTTCGGTCAAATCTTCTCTTTGAGAAAGCAGTTTTACCAAAGTATCGCGGTCAAAGTTCGACAGACGACCTCGCAGGGCTAAAGCTCCTTCTTTGGGATTTTCCATCAATTTAGTCAAATCGCGCTTAATCCCTTCAGGATTGAGTTCAGATTTGCCCGTATTCCGCAGATAATCTGCCAAAGCGGTGGTTGTTTGGTCGTACTGTTCCTTAGCTTTGTCAGCGATTTTTTGCGGTGCGCTCAGCGCACCGTGCCATGTCTCTTCGGCGCTGTCTAGCAGTTGATTCACTTGGTCTTCGCTGAGGTCTTTCCGCTGAGATAGCAATTTTACCAAGGTTTCGCGATCGAACTTAGAAGCTCTCGCTCTGAGCGCCCACATTCCCGCTTCTGGATTGTTTAACAGAGTTTTAAAATCTCGCTGAATCCCTGCGGGGTTGAGTTCTTCTTTTCCTGTAGATTGCAAGTATTCTTGCACTTTTTGCCACTGATTGTCTAGGCGGGCTTTGGCCGCTTCTTGCAGACCTTTGGTATCTGCTAAAACTACATCTTTTGTCCTTTCCAACTCTTTAACAATCTGTTCTACTTCTTGAAATCCGAAGTTTTCCCGACCTCTGAGGATTTGGATAAAACTATCACGATTGTAGGGAGCAAGCCGATCGCGCAACTGTTCGTAAGTAGCATCAGAATCTTCGAGAATTTGCTTGAAATCCTTGCCAATGCCTGCTGCTGTCAGTTCTGGTTTCGGCGTTAACTTCAAATAAGTTTCCAATCGCCACTGCAAATCGCGGGATTTTTCTTGTTCCTCAGCAAAAATAACAGTGTTTAAAACTCGCTGTCTAATTGCTTCCAATTCATTGGTAATTTCTTTAATCTTGCTTTGAGTAAATACTCCTCTGCTGGCCAGAATTTCCGCAAAATTGGACTTGTTGAGTTTTTCTAATTCGCGGCGAACTGTTCCCGCATCTGCACTAGGATCGTAGAGCACATCTCTAAAATCCCGCTCGATGGTTTGCGGGTTCATTTGCCAGGAATAAGCATTAAGAAGGTAGTTTTCTACATCGGCTCGAATTGGGCTGTAAGTTTCCGGTTCGCCTTTGACTTGAGCGGTGATTTTATCAGTTTGCTGGCTAACTTTATCTTTTGCTGTTTTGAGTTGACCAACTACTTTTTCCACATCAAAGTCAGAAATATCTGTGCGTCCCAATACGATTCCCATTAAAGCATTGACTGCCATTGTCGTTGCTTGGGACATCATTGTGGGGTTTTGTCCTTGATTTTGACCGCCCAGATTTCCCAGTGCTTGTTCTACTCTGCTTGTCAATTTATCTGAGAGCAATTCTCCCGATTTTGCCGACTTGAAATATTCTACTAATTGGGCGATACCGTCTGTTGGCTGTCCTTGTTTTCCGACTTGTTTCCAAGCGTCTTGGAGTTGGTCTACAATGCGGTTGACATCGCGTTTTGATAGGTCCGATCGCGAACTGACTAAATCTACCAGGGTTTGGCGATCGAGAGAAGGCAAATTTTCGCCCGCAATAGACTTGAGTTGTGGATCATTGAGCAACTTTTCAAACTCACTCCGCATCCCTTTGATGTCTAATTCCGGCGGTTTGAGGCCTTGGATGTAATCTTCGACGTTTTCCCGTAAACTTATAGGGTCGATCGCGCTACCGAGTTCATGGCCCACTGCTGCTGCTGCGGCTTTGGCTGTGGCCACCACTTGATTGCTGGCTGCTTTAGCGCCCAGGGCGGCGGCGGCGGTGCCGACAATGGCTTGAAAGCCTGATGTGGCGGTGTTGACGACGGAACCGATCAGGGAACCAACGGTGGTGGAGCTCACCCACACCAGCATAGAGAAATAGGTGGCCCAGACAACTAAACCGACGATCGCACCTAAACCGGGGCTGCTAATCAAACTCAGTTTAACTGCTAGCAAGCAGGCGAAGAATAGGGCGACGGTGACAGTGATTAGCGTCCAAGTTCCTACTTTTTTGCCGATGTGGCGCACTGGGGGGTTGTCGCTGTGAGAATGGGAACTGTCATGGGATTGATTTCCCATGTAAGAAAGGCCGGCTGCTACTGATAAGTTGGTTAACAAGAGTTGGAAGGCGAAAGCCAGTACGACTCCTGCGATTAAGGCGATAAAAAATTGTGGCCCGGAATACAGAAGTGCTGCGTCTTCTGCTGTGTTTAAAGTCCGTTCTGCTGGCACTTGGGCGAGCCAGAGGCTGATATTATACAGTTGCGAAGTTATTGGCAAGTTTTGATACATAGTATATTCCTCGTTCAGGTGGGGTTTCGCGTAATTGAGTTGGCGATAATTGAGTTGGCGCGCGATCGGCTCATGTATAGTTTCGGTTTTCGGCCCTCAATGCCAAGCATCACCTAATTAACGAGCTAAAGCATCCCCCTACAGTCGGAAGTGTATAAATATGTCTGTGGCTAGCTGTCACTTTAGGAATAATTGTGCTATATGAAACTTTACGAGTAGTCAGAAACCGGGTTTTTGCGAAAATACTTCGTTACACCTCGTAAAAACTGCTAAAAACCCGGTTTCTTTGGTTTACGAGTAGTCAGAAACCGGGTTTTTTACCGAGATACTGCATTTAATTTGTCTACACTCAACACGAAATCTAGAAGTTGCCAGTAGATTTTAACTTCAGTCGATGCTAAAATCAAAATAGTCATATCAAATCCTCATTCCACTATCACCGACTGGAGTTCAGGCAATTATTCTGTATCATTAAAATGGAACCTTGGGATAATCAGCTAGATAGCAACGACTCACAAGAAACAGTAGTCATTGATACCGATGGCGAAGTTATATTTTATCCTAATGTGTTTAGCATCCAAGAGAGCGATCGGCTTTTTCCCGAGTTATATTCTAGTGTAAAATGGCGACAAGATACCATTTATTTTTATGGAAAAACGATACCTTTACCCAGACTTACAGCTTGGTATGGAGACGAAGGTAAATCATATACATATTCCCATATAGAACAGCATCCCGAACCTTGGACTCCCACACTAACTTCAATTAAATTAAAGGCTGAAAAGATATCAAAAATTACTTTTAATAGCGTTCTTCTCAATCTATATCGTGATGGTAAAGATAGCGTTTCCTGGCATAGCGATGACGAACCAGAACTAGGTAAAAATCCGATTATAGCCTCCATTAGCCTTGGGGGAACTCGCCGATTTTCCTTAAGGCATAAAACATCACCAGACCACAAAATTGTTCTTGATTTGCCCAAAGGTAGTTTACTATTAATGAAAGGTGAAACCCAGCACTTCTGGAAACATCAAATCGCTAAAACCGCTAAATTTGTGGAACCCAGAATCAATCTAACTTTTAGAGTTATCAAACCAGTTTAAAATAAATACAACAAAATTTAATCAATTTATGAAAAATTTATTATTACTAGGAACATTGAGTTTTAGCATTGCTTTTGGATTAGGTCTAGCAGTAGAAAAAAATGTTACTAAAGGCGCAATTATAGGTGGTATAGCAACAATTAGCACCCTTAGCAGCGCCTTCGTTTTAACCAAGCAATCTGAACGAGAACTTAAAAATACCCACAGCCATACCGAACAATTAAAAAGCATTAAAAATGATATTGTAAGCCTCAAAAATCAGAGGAGACAAATTGTACAAATAATTGAGAGCCAAACTCAAGTTAAAACAACAATTGAAGCAGAATATAACTCAATTATTATAGAATTTGCTAGGGTTAAAGAAGAGATTAAATCTCTAAATATACAGAGAGATAATCTGCAAAATGTAATTGCTGATTTTGAAAGTAAACACAAAAAATATTTATATTTAATCGCGAATAAAATTGAACAAAAAATAACCATTAAACAAGAAGATAATTCTGTTTTGGGTAAAATTCAAAAACCTCAAAATAAAATTATTAATAAAACAGAAAAAAATACCTTATATGCAAAAAGAATATTTGACATACCACAAAGTTTCTGGTCAATATATGAATACAACATTGATACTTTTCGTTCTCAAATACCACGTAAGGATTGGGGACATTATTGGAATAAAATGGCACATGGTGTCGCTATTTTATCTGAAGAAAATACTCTGTTAACGTATTTTGCATTTTATGGTGGTTCTCATTACTATAAATTAGTATACTTATTAGATAAATTATTTAGTGATTTAACTCAATTGCAAATAGAGGTAAAGATAGACATAATTGATTATGGGTGTGGACAAGCATTAGGAACAACTTGCTTGCTCGATTATTTAATACATAATAATTTACCAAATATAACAATAGATTCAATTACACTCATTGAGCCTTCTGAAGTAGCTTTAAATCGGGGAATTTTACATATAAATCATTTGAGTTTATATTCAAATCCAATAAATATTAAATCACTTAATAAAAAACTTCAATATTTAAAAAAAGATGATTTATATACATTAAATCAAAACATAAAATTACATATTTTTTCAAACATATTAGATGTTACAGGCTTTGAAATCAATAATTTGGCTAATACTATTAAAGAAAGTCAATCAGGAATCAACTATTTTATTTGTGTGAGTCCTACAGATTTACATAATAGAATTCAACTATTTTTTGATTTTTGGAATAAAACTGGATGTCCTCTAGAAGAAATACAATTATCATCAGAAGATTTGTATTATGACACATGGAGATTTAAATCAGATAAATTTCAGCGTGATAAAATTCATAGGGTTCAAAAGCTATTTTATGTTAACTTATAAAAACTATCTATGATACTTATATTTTTGTTTATTTATTATACTGTTCTCTATTCTCTCACTCTGTGTCCTCTGTGTTCTCTGCGGTTAAATCATTCCGATATTGTAAACGGAAACGATATAAATGCGATTGCAATCGAAGATTATTGTGTCTCTACAAGCGCTTAACCAATATCCATCGCAACTCCATTGGCGGCGTTTCCTGCATTGGAAATAAATCGCGGCCGCTAGCCCAACTCAAAAACCAACTTGTCGGTGGCCAAGCTTCCTTCGGCAAATGCTTTTGTTCATATTCAATTACCGATTCATCAGATACAATTTCCAAAGGCAAACCCTCAATCGCCTCTGATAATTCTTGTCTAGTAATTAAATAAGACCAAGACTGTTCCGACATTTGTTTCGCCATATCATCTGGTTCATATCCATCCACAGCTAAGAATGTACTGAATAAAATAAACCCACCACTTAAAACCGAATCAGACATTTTGCCGAGGAACAAACGCACTTGTTCTGTATGACGAAAATGGGAGAGAACTTCGGTAGCAATGGCTAATTTATACCGATAGGTTTTAATCCTCAACAACGGATCTAAAACATCACCTTGGGTGACAGTAATCGGCAAATCTTCTGCGGAGGCTGAGGCTGACAATTTTTCGGCAAAAATGGGTGTTAATTCGATCGCATCTACAGCATAGCCCAACCTCGCCAAAGGCAGACTATTGCGCCCTGGGCCCGCACCGACATCTAAAATCGGCCATTTCCCCGCTTCCCCTAATCCCGCGACAATCGCCATCACCTTCGCATCGGGATGACTACCAAATAAAGGCTCAGGACGAATCTGCGGCCAGCTATGATATTTATCCGCCATAGATTCGACTTGAATCTTGGTATTGATAGTAACTCCCCCACTTAAACCAGTTTGAACATTTGCCGGAAAATAAGACACAATCAAAGTAGCGTGGGGCGACTGTTTGAATCCTTCAGCTAAGGCATTACCAAGCAATGTTTTTAAACTTTCTGTTTCGGGATAGCCAAGATTTTGCCCAACCAGTTTTAAGAAATCTGACAATAATTTCAGATAATCATCCAGCATCGACGGCACACAAGGCAGATGAAATTCTCCATTGACATTGATGCCTCTTTTGAGCTTTTCTGTGAGGGCTAATTTAAGACGCGAATTATTAGTCAGCGCAGCGGTATTTTTCGGTAATTCGCTGACAGGTAATTCTGATGTAGATGCAACACTGGTAATTTTTTTAATCACAATATTTCTTAGTCCGCGCACCATCCGGACTTTGTTTGTGTAGAAGCGGTTTTAACCGCCGAGTAATCAAGGTTGACTTTACTTTACATCTAAAACCTGCGGCTAAGAATCCTTCATCGCCCTCTGAAACAACGCCACTAAATTCTTCGCTTCCACAGCCACATCATGCTGCTGAGCAACCCGCAAAGCTCCCGCCTTCCCCATCTGTTCCAACCGTTCCACAGGCACCTCCAAAGCCTCCTGCATGGCATCAGCCAAGGCCTCTACAGAACCAGCAGGAATCAACCAACCGCAAACTCCAGGCTCCACGAGTTCCGGGATACCAGCCACGTAGGTGCTAATCACAGGTCTGCTAAGAGCCAATGCTTCCATAATTACCACGGGTAAACCTTCGGCAAAACTGGGCAAAACCATTGCTCGTGCAGCTAAAATCTGCTGCTGAACTTGAGCACTATCGGCCCATCCTGTAATTTCTAAATGATTTTGTAGTCCGTATTGGTCGATCGCCTTTTCAATATCCGATCGCAACGGCCCATCACCTACCAATATTAACTTAAACTGCAAACCAAGGCTAGCCAACTTACCCGCAGCTTCGATTAACAGCAAATGACCCTTTTGTTCGCTGAGTCGGCCAATACAAACTAAACGAGGTTCGGAAGTGACCGGAACATAGGGTAAATCCAAAAATGCCGCATCTACACCGCAGTGAATTACATGAATTTTAGACCAAAAAGCGCGATCGCACCACCGATACAACTGACTTTTGCCAAAAGAACTAACCGCCGCCACAAAAGCCGCCCGCTTAATTTTTTCCTCAAAGCCAAGAATTGTAGCCTTGTCGAATTCTTCAGGACCATGAACAGTAAAACTGTAACTAGGCCCACCAAGCACCCGACACAACATCGCTACAGTGGTTGAATTTGTCCCAAAGTGAGCGTGAACGTGTTTGACTCCCTGGCTGGAAAACCAATTTAATAGCACACAGGCTTCAGCAAAGTAAGCTAGATGAAGTATAATACCGCGATCGGAATGCCAACCTACTTTAAACATTAACCCTAAAGCTTCAACAAACCGAATAGGTCTAGTTATCGCCACCCGCAGCAAACCCGATACTAAGCCAAGAACACCAACTCCTAAAACAACCTGGGTCTGTTCTTGCTCTTTTTTGTCTCCTTCGTCCACCAGTTCCGACTCGCAGGAGCGGATTGAAAAACGGGCAACTTTCATACCACAATTCTCTACAGCCAAAATTTCTCGGCGGACAAAACTGTGACTGACTTTGGGATATTGATTAACTAAATAAGCAATGGTCATGGGCCTGTCTGAAAATGCTGTGGTTCAACTGAGATAATTCTAGCCTGCTAATCCCTGGGAAATTTAAGATGAGAGATTTGAGATAGCCAAACTCCAAAAAATCACCCCACAGACCAATCCGGGGCTCAGAGGACTCCATGAAGTTAGACCGAGAGAGACTTTGACTATCCTTGTTCACAAAGCCTCTCTCGGTCTAGCTTAACTTAATTTTGGTAATCTTAAAGTCCATCGGCCCTCCAGCAATCACCTATCTCTTCAGAGATTGCTGATTTAGCCATCACAGAAAGGTGTTTTATAATAACCTAATTTTTGTTCTACAATCAATCTGAAAAAAGGCAGAGCATCAACCAAATATCTTTTCCACAGCCTTCTCGGTTCACTTAACAATCTGTAAGCCCATTCTATGCCAACTTCGCTCATCCATTTGGGAGACCGGGCTTTGCAACCAGCTTCAAAATCAATAGTTGCACCTATTGCCAAGAAAACTTTGATATTTTTCAGTTTGTCTCTATACTTAACCAACCATTTCTCTTGCTTAGGCGCACCGACTCCGATTGCCAATACTGTCGCCCCTGATTGATTAATGATATCAATTATTTTTTCACACTCTTCTTCATTTTTTTCAAACCCAAAGGAAGGAGAATAGGCAGCAACCACTATTTTTCTACCCACTTTTTTGTTAATTTCTTCCTGAGCTTTAATTGCCACACCTTCCGCAGCTCCTAGTAAGAAAATCTTAATATCTTCACTATCTTTGTGATAGTTATAAAATGCGGGAAATAAGTCAGAACCCGAAATTTTTTCTTGGATAGGAGTACCCAAAAATCTTGAGGCATACATCAAGATCTGACTATCGCAAACTCTATAATCACAGCTATTATAAGCTTCGTAAAAATCGCGGTCATACTGCAATTTAATTAAATGGTCTACATTGGGCGTAAATACAACACCGCCTCCTTCTTTTAAGTTTTCAAACAGTTCTGTGATGGAACAATTATCAACCGGTACATTCAATAAATTAACTACTTTCATTTTCGATTTCCCTCAATTTTTTATACTCTACTAAAACTCACACGATAAATTTCTCACTTCACATTTTGGTGAGCTGGCGAATCAACTTTTCTTCATTATATCCTCTTCCCCTTACTGGTTGAGTATGTCTTTTTAAAGATTCTGTAAAGAATTCTGGATTTCCGACAAAGAATCAATAAAGATACTAGATTTTATAATTGACAACATAGGTCATAAAAATAATATTTTTTAACTAGGGCTATATTTCAAGCCCGGACTATAATCAGCGCTAGGCGCGTGCCTAGTCAAACGATACTCAGATTTAGTGGTGGGTTGTTGACACTCGTGATTTTTGTGGACTCAAAGACCGTCTAGGTAAGGGCGAACTGGTTTTCTTTGGCTTAAGACTTTCGGTATCTTTTAAGATCACACCAGCTATTCCTCCAGCAATCAGCGTAAAAATTGGGTTAGTCATAGCATTCAAAACACAGTCAAACGCATACATAGTTAAAGCTACTCCCAGGACCGCCGCTGGCGCGACTTTCGGATTAGACCAGGTTCGGGCTGGATATTTGAAACAAAAGGCAATCACAGGTAATAGCAAAGAAGAAAATAAACTCGTTAAACCCACTACGCCGTTGACGCCAAAAGCAATAATCCACAAGCTGTCAGTTACGGATACATCATCACCGTACTCATTGTATACGCGGTTGCCTCCCGAATCGCCCCAGCCAAAAAGAAATCTTAGTCGCGCTTTATTGCCCAATATCTCTTCATTTTGAAATCTAAACCCCAGAGATGCTGCTCGTTCTTCGCCAAATATTTGAGAGATAAAGCTAATCACTTCTTCACTAGAAAATTGACCAGAGGCAGCTAAATAAAGGTAGAAAATGATATATCCAATTATCAACAACAATGGCAAAGATGTTTTGAAAATTTTGGCGCTGAACAAGACGACTAGCGACATTGCAAATAAACTGTAAGCCCCAGTAGAACGGCACAAGAAAAAAGCGATAATTAGTACAATTACCAGAGTCTTCATATTGCGCCCCTGAAACTTCTTGAGGACTCCAGTTTGCCACAACCAAAATCCCACTAAAGCAGCAGCCATCATCCACAGCCCCACCATCAAACCGTGCTGCATGAATACTACCGGTCTCCACCCCCCCATGCGTCTGGCCTGACCCCAATCTTCAAAAGCATTGACACCGTAAACCATCTGGTGCAGAATCGGCCCCCTAACCCCTTCAATCATCGTAAAAGGAATGTAGGCTAACCCACCTGCAAAAATGCCGATCGCTAACTGTCGCAACCCATCTAAACTATTGAGATACAAACGCCCTAAAAGAAAAGGCATCCCCCAAGCAACAATTTGGTTTAAAGTTGGTGACAAGGGGCTTCCACCATTAGTAACTTGCGAAGCAATCGGGCATAAACAGCAAATTACTATAGGTACATCTATCCAGCCTGGCTTCAAAGAGCTGAATCGCGTAGTATCGTAAACCAGAGTACCCAGCAAGACACCGTAGCAAGCTGCTGACATCTTGTTATAGGGAGGTAATCCCGGCAGGCTTAGAGAAACTTGGGGTAAAAACTGCCACGCTACAATTAGACTTACGATTACTGCTCGCTGAGTAGGGAACCTGACAAACAGATACAAAACGACTGGAATCCAGCCGTACATCACAATTGGAATCAATGCTGCCATAGACGTGGTGTGCCAAGTTTATTGCAAATCAGTTTTAGTTATCACAAATCTAACCTGTCACAGCGGGAGTTAGGACTCTTTAGTTTTCTCGTCACTTTAATTGTACGATCGATAACCCCATCAAGTCACACACCCTAGATACCCTCTCAGATAGCCAATGTTACCATTGAACTTGAATTCTGGGCTTTAATTTGGCTGTTGCCCCATCCTTTTGTGTGGATTTGCTCATAGCAGCTTTCAATGCACCCTCGAAGCGCTCTGTGGCATCATCCCAAGTATAAACGATCGCCTTAGCGTAGGCAGCCTCGGACATCCCTTGCCAGTCGGGATTAGGCAAGCCACAGATAAACTCAATGGCTTTTGCCATAGCTTCGGGGTCTTCTGGTTTTACCAATATGCCAGTACCCCCACTCAAAAATTCAGGAGCCGCCCCAACAGGAGTACCAATGACAGGAGTACGACACGCCATCGCTTCAATAATTGGTAGACCAAAACCTTCACAACGACTTGGGAACAGCCACGCATCGCATTTACTGTAATAATCTTTGAGTTTGTCTTGGTCAGGTTGAATTACATACTCACTGTTGGGCGGCAGTGGCAATTCTGGAGATGGCTCCTCCATACCAAAAGCAATTAATCGCAAATTGGGAATTTTTTCAGCAGCTAATGAAAAAGCTTTGAGGGCAATATCACTTCCCTTCCAGTAAGCTTGGGAGTAATACATCCCAACTGTCGGAATCGATTGTTTTTCACGCGGGCTAGCGTAAAATTGCTTGGTGTCTACGGTAGGGGGAACTAAAGAAACCTGATGGTCTCCATATCTCTTGTGAGCTATGTCTACTAACCACTGGGCAATCGTAATTTTGTGCAACGGCAGATTCCAAGTGGCTTCTACTCTCGCTTTAGGTAGGTAATCAAAAACTTCGTAGTGCTGAAGGAAATAAGCTTTTGCTCCTTTGCTGGGAGATAGTTTTGCTACCCACTCCGCCGTTTCCCACCAAGTTGCAACAATCACATCAGCATCCGGTAAGTCTTGGTTTTTGATAGGTCTATTTTTGTCGATAATTTTTGGTTTAACGCTCAAATTGTCGAAGAATGAGGTTTGCTGCTCAGGTGTGAGTATCCAACCGCGTCCTCGTAGCAGTGACTTTGCTTGTTGAATCCAACTCGGTTGGGAAGGTGGTACAGAGATGACGAAGACCTCATGACCTCTCTTCTTCAAACGCTCTGCAAAAATAGAGACTACTCGAATTCCACCGCTGAGAGAAAGTGTGGGAAGAACAAAAGTTATTTTCATCTTTAAAAAATCCTGTTGGCAAGTCTGAATGTTGAGAAACTTGGGAACACTATTCTGCCCGTTAAGTACAAAATTGCCGTGGCAATTAAATTACTATTTTTCCAGAACCAAATAAAAATAAAGCTAATAAAATATGAGTAATATTTAATGTCATTACTCATTAATTCGCTTTAATTGCACTAATACTAACCACTATTCATCTGCCTTAAAAGTTCCTTATAGCAGATATCAATTATCAATAAATGTAATTCTTAAGATAGATGTTTAAAAATAAAAATTTCTTAAATTGAGCCCGTCCACCTAATTCCAGGTATAGCAAAAGGCATAGGCCAGACGGCAGATTTGACATACACAGTAGTAAATTTTGGACTTGGAACCACAAGTCCTAGATTTACCGCATTTAATTTATCTGTGGCTTATTTCACACCCACATTTCAATTTTCTCAGTCTCGTTGTGCCTCTATCCCTTAGCTCTAGAGCTAACTTTGAGGAGGTTTGTATCCCCTCTCCAGAGCAAATTTTACAAGCTGAGCTCGATTTTCCAAGTGTAACTTGCTGAAAATGCTACCCAAATGAGCTTGGACGGTTCTGGGACTAATAAACAGTCGATAGCTAATTTGTTTATTGGTATAGCCTTGAATAACCTCCCAAAAAACTCTTTCCTCCGCAGGCGTTAAAGGTAAAGGTGCAGGTGGTGGTGCTACTGGCACAACCTTTGGTTCCACCGCCAGAGGAGTAGAATTTTGTAGGAGTCGAACAATCTCGGCATGAATGCGGTGAGAGCGTTCTAACTGGGCTTTGACTTTAGCTAATATTTCTTCCGACTGAAAAGGTTTGACCAAATAATCATCCGCCCCTATGGAATGACCTTCAACTTTGGATTCAATCTCGCCTTGACCAGATAAAAATATAAATGGCATCAATTGTCCCAAGCGGGTATTTCGTAGGCGGCGACAAAACTCAAACCCGTCCATCTCCGGCATCATCACATCAGAAATCACTAAATCTGGAGGGTCGTTTTCAAAGATAGAGAGTGCCTCAATACCAGAATTAGCACATTCCACCCGGTATCCTTGGCTCTCCAAGTACATTGCCAAGACTGTTTGACAGTCTGTCTCGTCGTCAA
>NZ_JAHRFC010000072.1:0-23423 GCF_020883015.1 Microcoleus sp. CAWBG640 | reverse complement strand
ACACGATCGCAGGTGGTTATGCACGGGTTTTGCTCTATTTTACCTGTTTATCTTGCACTAAACTCTCGATCGCGCGATCGAAACCCAGGCCACGTCAAGTGCGATCGATATATTCAGCAAGCCCTAATTAGCCCTTTAAAAGCCTAATGCCACAGAAAAATCTGATGGTGGGATGTAGGGGTAAAAGGAAAACTATCAAGCGGTAGAAATCATCTCTTGATGCCGATCGTACTGTATCCATACCCAGGATTACATCACTCAGGAGCCGTGTGCGGTGAAAGTCGCAAGCACGGTTTTGTAGGAGAGATGGTGGGGGACACCCTGCCATCGACTCTCTAACTGCACCGGAATTACTGTTGACGGTTGACGGTTGACTGCGCCGCCCTGAGCGTAGTCGAAGGGTTGACGGTTAACTCTAATTTACTATTCCGATGCAACCGGAAACGATTAAAAAAATAATTTCTTAACCACAGATAGATGCAGATGAACGTAGATGACTATACTTTTACCAGCTATTTCTTAGGGTGATTTAAATAATTATAGAGTCCCCGTCATTACCATAGGCCCCGCAGGATTTTTAAGTAAGGGCGATGCTTCAACCGTGACAACTAATGGTGTTAGTTCCGCATTAGCCGGCAGAGAAAGTTTGACAAAAACTGTTCCTGCTTCATTAGTATTAAACGGCTCCCAAGCGATTTTTTCATTATTAATAACCGACCATAACTGATAAAATTGACCCTGTGGTAAAACCGGAAGGTTCCTTAAGATTAAAACAGCTTTGGGTTCACCGGGTGTAATCACAATACTACCAGAGGCAGCAGATGCGTCAGCCATCCCTTTGAGGGAAACCAGACGAGTATTAGGCTGTTGCAGCATTGCAATCACATCTTTTTGTCGCACTACCTGAGCCTCAAGCGTTGTTATTTGTTGCCTGATTCGGTAGTTGTCCACACCAAGGGCCAACGCCAAGAGTGCCGCTATGCTACCAAGAACGCGACTCCATTGTAGAAGTGAATGCTTCAGTTTTTCCTGGGGTAATGAGTTAGGAACTCCAGAAACATGAGGATTTGGTACTGCAACGCTAGCCGCCGAGGCAGTTGCCAAAATGGCGGAATAAAGGTGTGGTGGCGGTGCGATATCAGGTAGGGCGTAGGGCATAACTTCTAGGACTTCCTGCAGGCGACGCACCTCTGTAGCTAGTTCAGGGTTTTGTTTCAGCACTCGCCTTAATTCCTCAGCTTCTGAGGAGTTGAGGTTGTCAAGTACATAACCTGCCATCAATTCTTCCGATCGTTCAGGAAATAAAGGCTCTGTCATAAGTGCAAAACTAACCAATTAAATTTTGTAAGTTTTTTCTTAAGTTCAACAAACCTTGCCGAGACCAAGTTTTTATTGTTCCCAGCGGTATACTAAGTTTAGTTGCGATTTCTGATTGACTCAAACCGTCATAGTAAGCCATCTCTAAAACCTGTCGTTGTTTTTCGGGAAGTTGAGTTAAGGCATCGCGGACACAGTGCGATCGGTCACTTAAAGAAGCTGACTCGAAAGGCGTGAGAGGGGGAATTTCATTAGCCATCATCTGACTCCATCGCTGGAGAAATTTTAAGTTAGTGCTGCGGGAACGAAGTTTATCAATTGCGCGCGATCGAGTCATAGTTGTCAAAAAGCTGCTCATAGAGCCGCGATTCGGATTGTATGCGCCCCGATTCCAGAGAGTGAGAAAAATCTCTTGGGTTAAGTCTTCTGCCTCTTGAGGATTGCTGAGAATTCTCAGCGCCAATCTGTAGACTAAGCTGCCATAGCGGTTATAGAGAATACCCAAGGCAGAGGGTTGACCAAGACTCATCAACCGAAATAACTCAGCGTCAGTCTGTTTGTCAGTGTTGTCCGCGCTTGTTTCGGCAGAGTTCAAATCCATAGGTGTTTTGTAGAACAGACCTAAACGGATAATTTTAAGTTAATTCTGGTTATTGCAGCAAGCGCGTCTCCCAAAATAATCTGGCCCCATCTTCTTAAATACGACCCGCAGAGCTGATTGGATGTATACAAGCTGATTATCTTGACAATCCAATCAAAGAAGTAATCCGTACTATTATAGGAACCACGGCTAGCTATTACCTGCTGACTGCTAAAATCAAAATTCCTCAGATTTGGAAGAAAAATATGAACCGGAAAGTGCTTTATTTGATTGTTGGTCTGACTCTAACGGCTAGTCTGTATGCCTGCTCTTCTACTCCTAGCGCTTCCCCCGATGCGATGAAGAGTCCTGATGCGATGAAGAGTCCTGATGCGATGAAGAGTCCCGATGCGATGAAGAGTCCCGATGCGATGAAGAGTCCCGATGCGATGAAGAGTCCCGGTGCGATGAAGAGTCCCGATGCGATGAAGAGTCCCGGTGCGATGAAGAGTCCTGATGCGATGAAGAGTCCTGATGCGATGAAGAGTCCTGATGCGATGAAGAGTCCTGATGCGATGAAAAAATAGCCTCTACCAAAGAGATCGCCGACTTTTACCTTCAACCGCCATTCATATCAATTCCGGCTGCACCGGAATCATATATAGCAATCCTAAATCATTTGTGAATTTCTTGCTCCCGCACCTGATTCAAGGGGAGGGTTGGGGTGGGGCAAAAACTTACGACTCATTTAGGATTGCTATAGAACCCATTTGAGATCTTTTTACGCGGTAGCTAGTCTTTTAAGCATCAGTCTGATAAAGCAAAGCTTGAGTTTGGCATTTGAACGAGCGAGTGTGCGATCGAAGTTTTTGACTAAGCTTTTGCATCTTTCCACCCAAGCGTTTGAACGTTCAATTACCCATCTAGCCGCCACAGGCACAAATCCAGATTGCCCTTTACCGTGCTTTTCGGCTTTTGATGGCAAGGCTTCGAGTTCAAATTGAATCTTAGTCATAATCTGAGGATAAATCTCCTCCAAAGCTTGAGTCAGTTTTTCAGGATGATACCCGTTATCTAATAAGATGGTCGTCTTCGGGAGTTCGACAGGCTTCAATTTGAAATAATCTATATTTTGGGAAAACATTTCAAACAAAACTGATTCTACCCGATCGACTGATTCTACCGATCGACTGATTCTACCGATCGACTAAAAGATCTCAAATGGGTTCTATAGTAACAAAAGATATTGCATCAAATCTACAGCAAACATTACCTTGAAATAGGAGAATCTATGGCCGCAGATTACGATATCATCATTATTGGTACAGGAGCAGGGGGAAGTACCCTAGCGCATCGATTAGCTCCGAGTGATAAGCGGATATTGATCCTAGAACGAGGAGACTTTCTCCCCCGCGAAAAAGAAAACTGGAACGCTTTGGAGGTTTATCAGAAAGAGCGATACCATACAGATGAGCTTTGGTTTGATTCTAAAAACCAATCTTTTCGCCCTGCTACTACCTACTGTGTTGGTGGAAATACCAAAGTCTATGGTGCAGCATTACTGAGGTTGCGCGATCGGGATTTTACAGAAGTAGTCCATGAAGATGGCATCTCCCCGGCTTGGGTACTCAACTACACAGATTTTGAACCCTATTATCAACAAGCAGAGGCTCTGTTTGATGTTCACGGAGAGGCTGGCGCTGACCCAACTGAACCACCACGTAGCGCTCCCTATCCCTTTC
Source organism: Microcoleus sp. CAWBG640 (assembly GCF_020883015.1). Taxonomy (NCBI): domain Bacteria; kingdom Bacillati; phylum Cyanobacteriota; class Cyanophyceae; order Oscillatoriales; family Microcoleaceae; genus Microcoleus; species Microcoleus sp. CAWBG640. The sequence continues at coordinate 19,784 of NZ_JAHRFC010000072.1, read as the reverse complement.
CTGCCATTAGCCATGAACCCCGGATGCAGCAACTGGCGAATGGTCTGACTCAAGTGGGACTTCATCCATTCCATCTACCGCTAGGTTTGAAATTGAATGAGGTGGATAAAACTCTGGGAAATTGCATTCGCTGCAACACCTGCGATGGCTTCCCTTGTCTAACCCAGGGAAAAGCTGATGGTGAGATTAATTGTATTCAACCTATTCGCCATCAGGCTAATATCACCCTACTAACCCAGGCAAAAGTAACGCGACTTCTCACTAATTCTGCTGGGACCCAAGTGGAGCGCGTGGAGGTGGAGATCCGAGGTGAACGTCAAACACTGACCGCAGGAATTGTGGTAGTTGCCTGTGGTGCGATTAATTCTGCGGCGCTGCTGCTTCGTTCCGCCAACGATCGCCATCCTCATGGTCTAGCCAATCGCTCTGGTCAAGTGGGGCGAAATTTGATGAAACATATCTGTACAGCTTTGGTACAACTCAATATAACTCCCAATCACGATGTATACCAGAAAACCATCGCCATTAGTGATTTTTATTGGGGGGAACCAGAATTTCCCTATCCGATGGGGCTGATCCAGAACACAGGCAACGTGCTGGCGGATATGCTACCAGCGGAAGCACCTAAACTTTTAGCGCCGCTCCTCAAACTACGTCCCGAATCAGAATTGAAGGTTTTTGCCGATCGCGCTGTTGGTTGGTGGCTGCAAACTGAAGATTTACCTAATCCAGAGAATCGGGTGCTAGTGGAGGGAGAAAAGCTGATCTTGGCATATCAACCGAACAATCTGGCGGCTGCCGATCGCTTGGTAAAACGATGGATTGAGGTTTTACGGCAGGTGGATAAGGCTGAACATACGATTCCTTTCAGTATTTATCCCCGCAACTTCATCCCCTTACAAGCGGTAGGACATCAATGCGGAACCTGTCGTTTTGGTGACGATCCTACCACTTCAGTTCTGGATCGAGATTGTCGTACCCATGACATAGATAATCTCTATGTGGTAGATGGCAGCTTTTTCCCATCTAGTGCCGCAGTTAATCCGACCTTAACGATTGTTGCTAATGCTCTGCGAGTGGGCGATCGCCTACTAGCCAGTTAAATAAACAAGACAATTTTAGCTTAAAGTCCTGTGCCTATCGAACCAAAGTAGATTTTATGTGGAAAGAGCATTGGCCTGAATACGCGATCGAAGCATGGGGACTGGGAACCTTTATGGTTTCTGCTGGCATATTTGCTACCCTGCTCTATGGTTCCACTTCTCCGGTTCCCATCTGGATTCCCATCCCACTTCTGCGAGATATCCTCATGGGAGTGGCGATGGGGTTGACAGCAATTGGGATTATCTATTCTCCTTGGGGCAAGCGTTCCGGCGCTCATCTCAATCCGGCGATAACGCTGACCTTTTTTCGATTGGGAAAACTAACCCGCCTCGATGCGTTAGGTTATGTAATCTCGCAATTTATTGGCGGTAGTTTGGGTGTAGCTTTAGTGGCCGCGATCGTGGGCAATCCTTTTACGGCAAGGCATCCCGATGGTTTGGAATATATTGTGACTGAACCAGGTAATTTGGGTTGGGTGGGCGCGATCGCAGCGGAAGGATTAATGTCAATGGTGATGATGTCAATGGTGCTGACAGTCAGTAATAAGCCGCGATGGGCGCATCTAACCGGAGTATTTGCAGGTTGCCTGGTAGCAATTTTTATTGTGGTGGCTTCTCCCATTTCTGGGATGAGTATCAATCCGGCTCGTTCTTTTGCCTCGGCTGTTTTTGCCCAATCCTGGCAGTTCTTTTGGATTTACTATTTCACTCCTCCTTTGGCAATGTTAATGGCAGCCGAACTCTATATTTTGCTATCAAAAAAGCATACCACTCAAATTTGTGGCAAACTTTGTCCTAATGGGGAAATGCCCTGTCTCTGTCAAAATCCTTGCGATACTTGTTGTCCTCACCAGGAATAAATATGCGTATCCGAAACTGGTTTTCTTTTGTTGTTGTTGTTTTTCTATCAACTCTTCTCGCTAGCAATCTTCATTTCGGTTTTGCAGGGATTGTCCAAGCGCAAACGCCAGCGATCACAGCCCCTACAGAGTCATTTGTACAATCTGTTGCCAATGTGGGGATGACCGTTTCTGACATGAATCAGGCGATCGATTTCTATAGCAAAGTGCTGCATTTTCAAAAGATTTCTGATGTGGAAATATCAGGTACACCTTACGAACAACTACAAGGGATAGTTGGTTTGCGCGAACGGGTGGTGCAGATGAAACTGGGGCAAGAGACGATCGAACTAACCGCATATTTCACTCCCAAGGGGCGACCTATTCCGATCGATTCCCACAGCAATGACCTTTGGTTTCAGCACATTGCGATCGTGGTGAACGACATGGAAAAAGCCTATACAATTCTCCGTCAAAATAAGGTTCAATATGTTTCCAGCGAACCACAAACTCTGCCGCCTAGTATTCCTGCCGCTGCTGGGATCAAAGCTTTCTATTTTCGCGATCCAGATGGTCACAATTTAGAGATTATCTACTTTCCTGCTGATAAGGGCGCTCCTCGCTGGCAAAGTCCCACCAAGGAATTATTTTTAGGAATCGATCACACCGCGATCGCAGTTGCCAACACCGAGCAAAGTCTGAAATTCTATCGAGATATCTTGGGCTTAAAAGTAGCAGGAGAAAGCGAAAATTTCGGCAATGAGCAGGAACATCTCAACAATGTGTTTGGAGCCAGATTACACATTACAGGCTTAAGATCGCAACAGGGGCCGGGCATTGAGTTTCTGGAGTATCTGTCTCCCCCTGGTGGTAGACCTGCTCCTGATGATATACATCCCAACGATCTTGTCTATTGGCAGACAACGATAGTAACGAAGGACTTGGATATCTTGGCACAACGTTTGCGGGAAAGCAAGACTTTTTTGATTTCCCCTGGTGTAGTAACTCTACCTGATGGGAAATTAGGTTTTACAAAGGCTTTGCTTGTCCGCGATCCTGATGGCCATGCCCTCCGCTTAGTTACACCAAATTAGTTTATGATGATAACCATCAGCAGTATCAGCTTAAAATTTCTGATCTGATTTGGCTTGAGGGCGATCGCGGCTGTCAGCATTGCTCTTTTTCGTCCATTTAGGCTGAGAATAACCCTGTATTAGTCCACAAAATCGCATCAACGCCGATCGCCACATCGCTAAAAGCTAAAGGCGAGATAGTTTCACCGCGTCTAAATTGTTGGATACTTTCATAACCATTAGCACTTGGGTTGCGATAAACCTCAACTAATTCATCCCCTATATCTACGATCCAAAGTTCAATAATCCCGGCTCTACCATAGAGAACTGACTTAATATTACGGTCATCGTCAATGGTAGTATCTGCTACTTCAATTAATAGATATATGTCTTGGGTTTTTGGATGTGACTCTGAATAGTTATCAGCACGAGGTTTCAAGATTGATACATCAGGCTGGGGTTCTAATCTTCCGTTTAGTCTCACTGGGGTTTGTGACAAAATCGAAGCACGGTCATCTAAAACTTTAAAGAAAATTTTCAGTAAACGACCAATGCACCCCGCATGACGACTACCCATTGGTGCCATATAAACGATATCTCCATCAATTAGTTCTGTCCTACCATCACCAAGCATCCCCAATTCATCCAGTTTGTAATATTCATCTACTGTGAATTGCTTTCTTAATTGTTTTGTTACTACTGCGGTCATCATGCTCACCATCCTATATATATATAGCAATCCTAAATCATTTGTGAATTTCTTACTCCCTCCCCTTGCTAAGGGGAGGGTTGGGGTGGGGTAAAAAATTTACGACTCCTGCAAGGATTGCTATAGCAAGCTGGCTGATATATCTAGCGAGCAAGATGCTCGCACTACCGTTTCATAAATCATTTAGACCCGCTATATTCAGAATACTGCTGAATTAATTTTGCCACTAAACCTGTCCATCCTGTCTGATGATTAGCGCCAACTCCTCTCCCATTATCCCCATGAAAATACTCAAAATAAAGTAAATAATCGCGCCAGTGGGGATCGTTTTGGAATTTTTCAATTGTTCCATACAGAGGACGATTCCCATTACTATCACGCAAAAAAGTCCGAATCAACCGCGATTCAAGTTCTGCGGCCACTTCCCACAAATTCAAAAAATTATTTGAACCAGTTGGACATTCTACTTTAAAGTCATCACCGACATAGCGGTGGAACTTCTGGAGCGATTCAATTAGGAGAAAATTGACCGGAAACCACACCGGACCTCGCCAATTAGAATTCCCACCAAACAGACCTGAACTGGACTCTCCGGGTTCATAATCTACTCGATATTCATGCTCATTGCTGGTAAAAATATAGGGACGATCGCGGTGATAGCGAGAGAGAGCGCGGATGCCATAGTCTCCTAAAAATTCCTGCTCATCCAGAAGTTTTGCCAGAATTTCCCGAAGGCGATCTTGCCAAACAATCGCTAAAAGTCGGCGCTCCTGGTTGCCGGGAGTACGCATACAAGCCACATTCTGACGCAAATCGGGGCGATTATCAATAAACCATTCTAATCGATTCCGAAATCCTGGCACTTTTTCCATTACTTCCGGTTCCAGAGTCATAACCGCAAATAAAGGAATCAACCCCACCATCGATCGCACTTTTAAGTGTATGGATTGGTTATTGGGAAGTTTCAGGACATCATAATAAAATTGATCTTCCCGATCCCAAAGCTCTATGCCATTATTGCCCATATCGTTCATGGCATTGGCAATATAGATGAAATGCTCAAAAAATTTGGTGGCCATATCCTCATACACTGGATTAGTCAGTGCCAGTTCCAGGGCGATCGTCAGCATATTCAGACAATACATTCCCATCCAACTGGTGCCATCCGATTGTTGAATATACCCGCCAGTGGGCAGAGGAGCGCTGCGATCGAAAACGCCAATATTATCTAATCCCAGGAATCCACCTTCAAAAACGTTATTTCCTTCTCTATCCTTACGGTTAACCCACCAAGTAAAGTTCATTAGCAATTTCTGAAATACCCGCTCCAAGAATTGCAGATCGCCTTTACCGGTAAGTTTTTCCTCAATCTTATATACCCGCCAGGTTGCCCAGGCATGAACGGGGGGATTGACATCACTGAAATTCCATTCATAGGCAGGAATCTGTCCGTTGGGGTGCATATACCATTCGCGAGTCATCAAATCCAGTTGATGTTTAGCAAATTCTGGATCGATTGTTGCCAAAGGAATGGCATGAAACGCCAAGTCCCAGGCCGCAAACCAGGGATACTCCCATTTGTCTGGCATGGACAGCACATCAGCATTATCCAGATGTACCCATTGGGAATTACGCACGCGCTGTCGTTCGGGGGCAGGAGAGGGTTGGGTAGCATCTCCTTTTAGCCAGTTGGTGACATCGTAATAAAAAAATTGCTTGCTCCAGAGCATTCCAGCGTAGGCTTGACGTTGCACCCGACGCATATCTTCATCCATCTCAGAAGTGGTGACAGCTTGATAGAAAGCATCGGCTTCACTTTGACGCTGGGTAAAAATGTCAGAGAATTCTTGACCAAAGGGAGCCTGAAGATTGTCGTTATCTACTAATCGCAACTGGATGGTATGGGTAGTCTGTCCAGGAATTGTGAGATGATAAAGGGCAGCCGCCTTAGTCCCCACCTGGTTAGGATTGATAGCTGTCTGTTCATTGTTAATAATGTAGCGATGGAAAGCATCTTTCACGTAGGGAGAAGGATTGGTAGTTCCATAGAGGTGTTGAAAATTCGTCTCATTCTCTGTAAAGAGCAAAGAATTGGCATCGTGGCAATAAAGCCAGCGCTTGCCCAATGTTGGATGTTCTACCTCGATCGCCTGCTTCGAGATCGCCTTCAGGGAGGGTTTGGTACTATTGGGTGTCCAAGACCAAGTGTTGCGAAACCATAGAGTCGGCAAAATATCGAGGGTGGCTGCCTCAGTACCCCTATTGGCAATATGGATTTGGATCGCCATGTCTTCGGAGTTGACCTTGGCGTATTCCACAAAGATATCGAAATAGCGATCGTTGTCAAAAACTCCCGTATCCAAAAGTTCCCATTCAGGTTGGTCGTACCCTCGCCTGCGGTTCTCAGTCACCAAGGCCTCGTAGGGATAGGCTGCTTGGGGATATTTGTAGAGATATTTCATGTAGGAGTGGGTGGGGGTACTATCCAGGTAGAAGTAGTATTCCTTCACATCTTCGCCATGATTGCCTTCGCTTCCCGTCAAGCCAAACAGACGTTCTTTGAGAATGGGGTCTTGGCCGTTCCAGAGTGCGATCGCAAAGCAAAGGAATTGCTGGTCATCGGAAATACCGCCAATACCATCTTCGCCCCAGCGATAGGTACGCGATCGGGCTTGATCGTGGGTGAAGTAATCCCAAGCCGCACCTTGGGGACTGTAATCTTCCCGCACCGTTCCCCATTGACGCTCGGCTAGGTATGGACCCCAGTGTTTCCAACCAGATGCTTGTAAACGTTTGCCTTCCGCAGTATTGAACATGGTTTCTGATACTTTTAATTAGGACAAGGTATAAAACTCTTAAAATCTTACTTTTCTATCAAGATCATGTTTCTGATCTTGGGATGAAACACGGGCGTAAGCAATGGTTTTACCGAGAATTACATATCTAAAATATCGGTAAATCTCGGTATTTTGTTAACAGCCGAAACCCTCTGAATCTATCAATCTAAACTCCTAACAGAGTTTGAGATGCAGTCAAGGCCACCTTCAAGAAAGCCTGTAACTTCTCAGCATCTAATTCTCCCATTTCCTCAGCGGTCAGAACTGCTCCTGTCCATTCTTGGGTGTGCCAGGAACCCAAAGCCAGAGGGGGGAGATGCTCGACAGCAGGATAAGGCCAGGGAGTCACATACCAGTAGGGTATGGGATAACTTTGGTCTCCAGGGGAAAGACCGACACCGATACTCTTCTCTTCTGGAAAAGAGAGTAGCACTGCCATGTCAAAATGATGGGGCCAAATGTGGATGGGAGAAGCCTGGGGATTCCCGATCGCAATTTCTTGCAATGGCTGATAGGAAATACTATAGTACCGCGCTAAAGCTTCTCTATCTTCAGTTCCAGCCGCCGCAAACATTCCACCATGAGCAATGGGGTGGAATGGAAAGTCATAGGGAGGATAAGCAAGGGGAGCGATCGCCGCCCCATTCATGCCCATCTGGGTCAGAGTTGCCCGCAGCCAGGAAAATCCCTCTGCGATCGTAGTTCCGCCCAAGGAAAAGGAGGAAAGCACTGTTCCTTCCCCATCCAGGATTAGAGACTCCAATGGCCCCGGATTCAAGGCTACCCGGATCGACGAAGCGCTGAGGGGTTTGGTTTGGAAATATCCCTTTTCTGGATTCCATTCCAAAGCATTATGGGAATAGTCGGGTTCGGGAGTAACCAGAACCGCAGCGGTTGCTGCCATAAATTGAATCCCATAGTGGAGTTGCAGCCTACTTTCGAGCAGAGATTGAGGATTCATAAAAACCTAATTATTGCGATGATGTTTAAGAACTGGAGTTTAGACTAATTTTGTCTTCCCCGCTTTAGTTGGTCAGGCGCTCCAAAAGATGATCCGCTACTCGCAGAGCATTGGCGATAATGGTTAGGGTGGGATTAACCGCTCCACTGGAGGGGAAGAAACTGCCATCCACGACATAGAGATTTTCTATATCGTGGGTGCGACAATTGAGATCGAGAACTGAGGTTTGGGGATCTTCACCGAAACGGCAGGTGCCCACCTGATGCCCTACGCCATCTACGGGTAACTTACCAGTGAAATACTGCTTGGAACCTTTGATAAAGTACGTGGAGTGGGAGTGTACGGATTCTGCACATTCGATCGACTTGAGAATTTCGATCCAGCGCTGCTCTAGTCGGGCATAAGATTCAGAATTATTTTCCTGATAGTGCAGGATAATGCGATCGCCATCAACCAGAACGCGATTGTTGGGATCGGGCAAGTCTTCTGTCGTCAGCCACCAATCGATGGAATGGGAAGCAACTTCTTCAGGCGTGAGAGGAGCATACTGGGCTGCATTGCCTGCCAGCATTTCCTGACTCACCTTACCAGTGGTTTGAATTTGTCCCATGGGATAGGGATAGTCCGCTTCGCCCCAATAGAAGTCATTGATTGATAGCGTTTTCTGAAAAACAGTTGGATTGGACTTTTTGGCGACTCCAATCACCGAGCCGAGAACGTGCTTCATAAAGTTCCGCCCCACGAGGTCAGAACTATTGGCAAGTCCTTGGGGATGGCGATCGTTGGCAGAACGCAACAAGATGGCCGTAGAATTTATAGCACCACAGGCGATTACGACAATATCGCCACGAAACCGTTGTTGTTCGCCACCGATCGTCACCTCTACCTCCGTCACTTCTTTACCGGAGGGACTGGTATAAAGTTTTTCTACCTTCGCTTCCGTCAGCAAGGTAATGTTATTTTGGGAGAGGATCGGCAAAATGCCTGTCACTTCAGCATCAGATTTAGCGTGAACCAAACAAGGGAAACCGTCGCAGGTGCTACAGCGAATGCAAGCACTCAAAAACCGTTGCGCCTCGTTGAGATGAATTCCCATCGGTGTTGAGTAGGGATGGAGTCCGGTGGCTTCCAAAAGCTCCTTCACCTCTTGGATACGCGGTTCATGGCTGACAGAGGGATAAAAGTAATCGCGATTACGAGGGGGCTCTGTCGGATCGACCCCCTGCTGCCCGTGGACTTGATAGAGTTCCTCTGCCTGGGTATAGTACGGCTCAAAGTCTTTATACTTCAAGGGCCAAGCTGGGGAGATGCCATCTTTGTGGCTAAACTCCTCAAAATCCCGCTCCCGTAGCCGAAATAGGGCAGCACCATAGACTTTAGTATTGCCACCGACAAAGTAGCTCATGCCGGGATGGATTTCTTTGCCCTCGCGATCGTACCAAACTTCCTTGTTGTGATAGCGATCGCTATTGAATACAGTCTGCGTATCCCAGTTGCTTTTCTCCCGGGGCAAGAATGGACCTCTTTCCAAGATCAGAATCCGTTTGCCACTGGGGGCAAGGCGATAGGCCAGAGTGCCGCCGGCAGCCCCCGTCCCAATAATGATGATGTCGTAGTGATTCTCTGTTGTCATAAGATTTTAGTTTGTTCTCTTTGGTTAGAGCTACAAGGCAAGGACAACTTTGGCTGTTTTGGGCTTAGCAATGCAAATCAACACAGATCCCTCTGCCACTGATGCGGTAGGGGGTTGCTGATATTCCACTTCACCTTCCAGGAGCCGACATTCACAGGTGCCACAAATACCCTGGCGACAACTGTAGTTAGGATTAATGTCTTGGGCTTCCAAAAATTCCAGTAAACTGTCGGCATCTGCCTGCCAAGGAAAGGTTTTTTGGGATTCAGATAAGACGATCTCAGATTCCTGGGTATTAACAGTTGCCTGGGATGGAGCAGAAGCAGGTGCAGGTTCGGCAGTGGCCTTACTTGCCTTGGTAAACATCTCAAAAAAGACCCTACTATCGGGCACGCCTGCCTGTTTTAAGCCTGCACGCAGGGAATCCATGAAGGGGGGAGAACCGCAGAGAAAATATTCTGTTTCCAGTTTCACTAGGGATTGAATTAAAGCAACATCGACATATCCCGTGCTGTGATAATGCCCTTCATCTTCAGGACGTGGCTTGCTGTAGGCGTAATGGAGGGTTAAATTGGGATTCTGTTGGGCGATCGCCTGCATCTCATCGTAAAAGGCATGGAAGCTTCCATCCCTAGCACCATGAAAAAACCAAATCTGTCGTTGGGGATTGAGCAGGGTTGTAGCTTTTGCCATCGCCAACATGGGCGTAATACCTACTCCATTACTCACCAATACGATGGGGATAGACTGCTGTACCTCCAGGGCAAATTTGCCGCTCGGTGGTTTCGCTGGAATTATCGATCCTTGTTGAATGCGATCGTGCATGAAGTTAGAAGCAACGCCCGGTGGTACTTCTAACCCTTTCGGCGTAGGTTCGCGCTTGATGGACAAGCGATAGTATTGACCAGAACTAGAATAATCAGAGAGAGAATAGGTGCGAATCGTCGGTCTGGACTGCTGGGGAATATCCAGTTTTATGGTTAAAAACTGCCCTGGCTGGAAATTGGGAATTTCACCTTTGTCTTCTGGTTGCAGATAGAAAGATGTGATTTCTTGACTTTCTTCTACTTTGCGTTCAACCACAAAGTTTCGCCAATCCTGCCAACCCCTCCGATCGATTTCTTGAGTTTTCTGTGGTGGGGTTATCGTAACGTTGGTGAGGGTTTGTCCTTGCTTCCCTTTTTTGTCATCATATACAAAACCAAAGATTGCTCCACCGACCGTTGCCAAAAGACTGGTGCAAAGAGCCGTTTTGTAGACGGATTCTCCCTTTATATTTACAAGTGCAATCACCATGCCAGAACCGAACGTGGCGATCGAGGCTGCCACGATCGCTGCTGTCATACTCCTGAGAAATGGATTTTCAATCTCTGTTAATTCATCAAGCATGATTACTCCTGATTTAATCGGGGAAGTTCTCCTGAAATAGTCGTCCTAGCAATTACTGTTCCTGATAGTTCCAGAGCAATCCACCATCTACGAATAGGGTAGTACCTGTTACATAAGCAGCATCATTGGATGACAAAAATGCGACTAACCCAGCGACATCTTCCGGCTGCCCCAAACGCCCTAGCGGAATGTTTTGCAGCAGAGATTTGAGTTTGGTAGGATCGTTTAACAGTTTGGTATTGATCGGAGTTTCGATCGCTCCTGGAGCAACGTTATTGACCGTAATACCGTAGGGGCCAAGTTCCACCGCTAAGTTGCGCGTCATCATTTTCATTGCGCCCTTACTCGCACAATAGGCCGTAAAGTGGGGAAAGGGTAACTCTTCATGGACAGAACTAATGTTGACAATCCTACCCACACGCTTAGTTTCCAAGAGATGCTTGACAAAGGCCTGACAAGCAAAGAAAACACCTTTGAAGTTTACATTCATCACAGCTTCAAAATCTTTTTCGGTGACATCCCAGAAGTCAGCGTGTTTCTCAATTCCTGCATTGTTCACCAGGATATCTAACTGGCCAAAATGTTCAATACTTTCTTTGACCAATCTCTGTACATCTTCAACCATCCCCAGATCGGCACCAATGCTGTAGCCTTGCTCGTTGTCACAGTAACCCTCGGCCTTGTGGCATTCTCCTCCTTGTGCCTGAATTTGGGCTAGGGTTTCTTCCGCGCCTTGAGGATTGGAACGATAGTTGACTACAACTTTCGCCCCTTCTGCTGCTAAGCGAATGGCAATACCTTGACCGATGCCTCCACTACTACCTGTAACCAGAGCGACTTTACCTTCTAAGCGGCGCATACTGCTTCTCCAAAAGTTAATTACTGAAAAAATTCGCCAATATTTTTTACAATACTCTACTTGTACTATAAAGATCTCAAATGAGTTCTATAGAGGACACGGCACTGCCGTGTCCCTACCACGCTCAGTCGCCATAACTGTACCGAATTTGGTGGGGAGATGAATGGCGGACTGCATCTCAACAATAGACATCTCCACAAAAGCAAGTCTGGAACAGGCAGGATGCCCGTTCCACAAGAAATATGGTCGAGGTCTAATAGTTTAATCCGATCGCACTTCGTAGTGGCATCATAGTGGCAGAGTGGGAAAAAATGGAGCTAACCACAACTGTATCTTGACATCCCAACCCAAAAGAATCGCGATCGCACTTCCCACAACAATTACACCGCCGATTCTTTGTAAAGCTTCACTGTGGGGGCGCAAACGTAATAAGTGCTGGCTGAAATAGCGTCCTCCATAGGCGATCGCCAGCAGTGGCAACCCGGCTCCCAAACCGTACAAAATTAGTAAAATAAACGCAGTTACAGGCTGAGGATTGACAACAGCTAAAACCAGAATACTCGCCAGAACAGGTCCCGCACAAGGTGTCCAAAGCAAGCCGAGTTGGGTTCCCAGCCAAAATTCGCCAACCAACCCTACTCGTGCGGGTGCTTTGGCCCAACTTTCAAAATGTAAGTATTTAAACAGCAGTTGGTAACTCTGCGGAAAAATGGCACTTATCCCAGCAATCAAAAGAAAGACAAGTGCTCCTGTTCGGAGGATGCTAGCAAAGCTGACAAACCACCCTGATGTCACTCCCAACAAGCTCCCAATTGCCGCAAAACCAGCGATCAATCCTGATACCAAAGCAATTGGGCCATAGCGATGAGATTGCAGGCTTCGTCCTAATAATATTGGTAGGATTGGTAAGACGCAGGGCGAGAGAATTGTTAAAAGTCCTGCTAGTAAAGCTACACCAGCCGAAGTGAGTGAAATTGCCATCTGACTACCCTAATAATTTGCGAATAGTCTGTTCGGTTTCCTCATAAGCTCCTTCCCCAATATGATCGTAGCGCCAGATGCCTTGGCGATCGGCTAAAAATAAATGAGGCCAGTATTCATTCTGGTAAGCCGCCCAAGTTTTGAATTCGTTATCCAGAGCCACTGGATAGGTAATTTGGTGTTCCTTCAAAGCTTTTTTGACGTTGTTTGCATCCCGCTCAAAGGGAAATTCAGGGGTGTGTACGCCGATAATCTTTAATCCGCGATCGGCATATTGCTGGTGCCAGCGGACGATGTAGGGCAAAGTGCGCTTACAGTTAATGCAGGAAAATGTCCAAAATTGCACCAACACCACTTTTCCTTTTAGGTCAGCTATTTTCAGAGGGGCAGAATTTAGCCACTGGCTGATACCTTGAAACTCTGGTAAAGACTTTCCAGTTGGTGAGGCAGCAACGTTCTCGACTGTGGGTGAATTAGAATTTTTAGCAGGAGTGGGTATGGAAATATTGTCAGAGCTAGAAGTTGGGATAATATCTTTTTTAAGGGCACAACTGAGAGTAGTCGAACCAACTCCCAGACCTAAATACCAAAGTAATTGGCGTCGCCCCAGCCAGCGATTGTTCATAAAGTAATTTTCTTCCTTATTTACTTTATATACGCAGATGACCGGAAATTGGATGTTTTATGCAAACAGGAAAAATTTTAAATCCAAAATAGAGTTAGCATCGTATTAAGTTAGAGACTACTAAAAACCCAGTCTATTTGTATCCCACTTTACAAGTAATTTTTATGCACGGTAGCAGAAAAAGTTAACTGACTTGGGTTAGTTGCTACCTACAAGGGCAGAGTAATTACAGCACTTTTCACGTCAGTGAGGTACATAGCTCTTGTAGGGACTTAAGCTCAGCCCAAGGAGTGTCAACTTAACGTCAAACCCTGTCAGAGACTGCTGTTTGACGATTAAATTTAGATCCCCCCTAGCCCCCCTTAAGAAGGGGGGACAGGAGTCTTCTCAAAGTCCCCCTTCTTAAGGGGGATTTAGGGGGATCTGGACTCAGGTAAAAACGAGATTTATCAAAGCTTTCAGGCTTAAGTTGACACCAATAGGCAGTGCCGTGTCCCTACGGCACTCGAAGAGATCGCGGGGTGTACTTCATAAACATGGAATCTGCTGTATTTTCTCTGAGTTCTTTAGGTATTGATTTAAAGCAGTTCTTGTCACCCTTACGCACTATGGATTCATCTGCTCCTTCTCAAAAATCTCGGTCTAAACCTTTACCGACTCAGGCAACTGGGGCGAAAATATTTCACTGGTTAAATATCATTAGTCTAGTTCTGATGATTGGCAGTGGATTGCAAATTTACAACTCGAATCCGGTTTTTGGCGGGCGGGGAGGATGGGAGTTCCCACCCATATTTTTGCTAGGCGGTTGGCTGGCTGGCGGCAGACATTGGCATTTCGCCGCCATGTGGTTATTCGCACTCAATCTATTTTGGTACGGTCTCTATATTTTCATCACCCGCCGCTGGCAGCATCGTTTTCTCGGCTATAATGACCTGAAAGCTTTGCAGAATTCTCAGAACCAGAAGCGCAAAAATTATTCGTGGCACCGCCTAGCTTATACAGCAATTATTCCGGTTTTGCTGCTAGCTTTACTTAGCGGAATGGGAATGTATAAACCTGCTCAGTTCCACTGGATTGTTGATTTATTCGGCAGTTGGCAGGCGCTGAGAGTTGTTCATTTTATATCTGTTCCTACCGTCATCATTTTTGCAATAATTCACTCTTTGCTCGGCCTCCAGGTAGGGGGTTCGCGCCTGATTAAGTCAATTTTTTGGTAGAGGTTTTCTCATGTTTCCAGACTCTCCTCGTTTATGGCAGCGCCGCCAATTTCTCCAATTATCTGGACTTTCTAGCATTGGTTTAGTTTTAGGCGGTTGTGGGTTGATTCCATTTGATGCTACGATTGGTAAGACTTTTGAACCTCTCAACCAAAGTGTTGAAGCTTTGTTGTTGAATCCTCAAAAACTCGTACCGGAATTTCCTGCAAGTGCGATCGAGCCGAATGCCTTAATTATCAATACCTTTGATTATGCTCCAAACATTGATGTAAAAGCTTTCCGTCTGATAATTGATGGTGAGGTAAATCGTCCTCTTAACCTTAGTCTAGAACAACTTCAGATTATGCCTTTGAGTGTAATGACAATTCGCCATGTTTGTGTGGAGGGTTGGGCTGCTATTGTGCAGTGGGGCGGAGTGCGTCTGCGGGATTTGGTAGACCTTGCACAACCAAAGGCTAATGCTCGTTACATTTATTTTAAGTCTGCTGATGGCTACTACGAGAGTTGGGATATGCCTTCAGCGTTGCACCCTCAGACTTTGATGGTTTATCAGAAAAATGGTAATCCTCTGAGTGTTGAGAATGGTGCGCCTTTACGTCTAGCATCTCCCATTAAGCTAGGTTACAAACAAAGTAAGTGGGTGACGAGAATTACGTTAGTTAGTGAATTGCTGCCCAAAAAGGGTTACTGGGAGGATAAAGGTTACGAGTGGTTTGGAGGGCTATAATAATGTGTTTGAGAAGCCTGAATTCCGTAGTCTTCTTGAGTTATTGTAGGGACACGGCAGTGCCAATTAGTGTCAACTTAAGGTAGAACCAATAGCCCGACAGGGGTTTAAACCCCTGTCTTATAGCGAAAGTCCTCTCAAAGAGGACTGAAGAGTTAGTTGATGTATATTGGTTTGGGGCAAATCGACCGTCGGTTTCAACCGACTTTAGCTATTAGACAGGGGTTTTAACCCCTGTCGGACTCGCGTGCTCACTAACAAACTTGGTGGGCACGCGAGCTTAAGTTGACACCTATGGGCTCTTGGAGTGTCCCTACAGCACTCGCTCTTCTAGCGGGGTGTAATTCATCAACCTGGAATCTGGTGTATTAATTAGCAAGTGGAAGATGTATAATAATGAAGAAAAGATTTTTTTTACAAGCTGGTGCAGCAACAGTAAGCATCGCATGGTTATCGCGCTATTGGCCTGGGAAGTCAAAAGTTATGGCAGCTTCCAAGGGTGTTTTTGAAGTTACTAAAACTGAGGAAGAGTGGCGCAAACTTTTGACTCCGGCACAGTTTGATGTGTTGCGAAAACATGGCACTGAACGCTCTCACACTAGCCCTCTCGATAAGCAATACGGTTCGGGAATCTATGAGTGTGCTGGGTGCAGTTTGCCACTTTTTTCATCGCAAACTAAATTTAATAGCGGTACTGGCTGGCCCAGTTTTTATGACCCGATAAAAGGGGCGATCGCCACATCGGTAGATAATTCGCTGTTTGCGAGTAGAATTGAAGTGCATTGCCATCGCTGTGGGGGGCATTTGGGTCACGTATTTGATGACGGCCCTGCACCTACTGGTAAACGTTACTGCATGAATGGTGTTGCTATGAAATTTATTGCTGGCTGAAATCATTGACGCCCCAGACGGCTCTCTATTGCCAAACCGCAGGTGCACGCTGATTCACGCGGATGGTATAGTGATTTTTGGGACGTAAGGGCGATCGATTCTTTATGGATGCTGAAGAACTTTTAGAAAGATACGCTAAAGGCGAACGACAATTTCATTCAGCTATGCTCAGAGGTGTAGACCTCAAAGGTGCAGACTTGAGTGGGATAGATTTAAGCTCTGCAAACCTAACAGCAGCAGAGTTGAATGAGGCTAATCTAACAGGAGCAATGCTTAATAGTACAAACCTCACGAAGGCATCTCTCAAAGGTGCAAACTTGAGCGGGTTAGTAGCTTCTTCTGCAAACTTCACTGATGCAGATTTGTGCGGTGCTAATTTGAGTAAAGCCAATTTAAATTATGCTAATTTTAGTAATGCGAACTTGAATGAAGCAATCCTAAGTGATGCCCAACTAGCTGGTGTAAAATTCACTGAAGCATCCTTGATTGAAGCGTGTTTGAGTAGAGCAAAACTCAACAGTGCAAATTTGACTAAAGCAAACTTGACTGAAGCAGACTTAAGTCGGGCAGATATAACTAGCATAAAAATCAAAGATACTATTTTTCAGGGAGCCAAACTGCGCGGTGTCAATTTGTCTAGCTATGATTTGTCTGGTATCAATCTAGCAGAAGCCGATTTAGCTGGAGCCGAATTGACAGACATAAATCTGAGAAACGCTTGTTTGCGGGGTGCGAATTTAGAGAGAACAGGTCTTCACAGAGCTAATTTGATGCGAGCTAATCTGGAGGGTGCTAAGCTTAAGAGAGCAGATTTGACTGATGCCAATATCTATGGTATGAACATCAAGGATGCAGACTTCACTGGTACAATCATGCCCGATGGAGAATTTTACAAACCGGAAACCAATCAACAAGAATCCCAAAAAGTAACATCTATGACACGCAAAATTATTCGTACTGACAAAGCCCCCGCACCAGTCGGGCCTTACAATCAAGCGATCGCAGCTTCTGGTACTATGCTGTTTGTAGCTGGCCAAATTGCGATCGACACTAGACTAAACGATATTGTCTACACCGACGATGTAGCAAAACAAACACAACAAGTTATGGCAAATCTCGAAGCCATTCTCACAGAAGCTGGGGCGACTTGGTTAAATGTGGTAAAAACTACGGTGTTTCTCAAAGATATGAATGATTTTGCTGCTGTGAATGCGGTTTATGGGAAGTATTTTGATGAGGAAACTGCACCGGCGCGCGCTTGTGTAGAGGTTTCGCGTTTGCCGAAGGATGTGTTAGTTGAGATTGATTGTATTGCGGTGATTTGATTTCCTCTTTTTCTTAAATCCCCGACTCGTTCAATCTGTCGGGGGTTTGGTTATATGGGAATTATTTAACCGCAGAGAACGCAGAGGACACAGAGGGAGAGAAGAGAGATGGTTGATATTGATTTATGCCTCCCTCTAAGCATACTTCATATTTTCTTCAGTCCGCGTAGGCGGACTTCGTTTGTGTAGACGCGGTTTCAACCGCCGAATGATACTGAGGGGAAAGTGCGCGAATTTATTAACTCTAACAGCCGATCGCATTTCTGGATCTGTCGCTGTCGCGCACCCTACTCCTAAATCAATCTGAAAACAATCAGATTTAATTTCAATTAGCAATTAGGAATTACTAATTACCAGTTACCAATTAGCAATTAGCAATTACTCTAAAAGCAATTACCAATTACCAACTGTCAACTATTTATTCAACGCTTCACGGGCGGCAACCGCTTCGTCAGGATGAATATTCAATCGGGTCAAATTGATCCGACCTTTATTGTCAATTTCTCGCACTTTGACAATCACTTCGTCGCCGACAGCTAACTCGTCTTCCACTTTGCCAACGCGGTAGTCGGCTAACTGCGAAATGTGAATCATGCCTTCTTTTCCGGGCAGAATTTCCACAAAAGCGCCGATCGGAATAATCCGAGTAACGTGGCCAACATACACGTCTCCTGCATTCAACTTGCGTGTCATGCCTTGGATAATGCTGTGAGCTCGTTGAGCTTTTTCGCTGTCGTTGCCGGCAATTGTGACGGTTCCGTCGTCTTCGATGTCAATTTTGACGCCGGTTTCTTCGGTGATGGCTTTGATGGTTTTGCCACCTGGTCCAATTACTAAACCGATGAATTCGGGGTCGATTTTCAGGGTTAGCAAACGCGGTGCAAAGGGCGACATTTCCTTGCGGGGAGTGTCTATTGTTGACAGCATTCTTTCTAGAATGTGCAGTCTGGCTGGTTTGGCTTGGCGGATGGCATTGGCAATCACATCTAAGGGTAAACCTTTGATTTTCATGTCCATTTGCAAAGCAGTAATCCCGGTGTCGGTACCGGCTACTTTGAAGTCCATGTCGCCTAAAAAGTCTTCAATTGCCTGAATGTCAGTCAAAATTCGGACTTCATCGCCTTCCTTAATTAACCCCATTGCTGCGCCGCTGACTGGTTGGGACAGGGGTACGCCTGCGTCCATCAGGGCTAGGGTTGAGGCGCAAACGGAACCCATGGAGGTGGAACCGTCGGAAGAGAGAATTTCCGATACTACGCGAATCACGTAGGGGAATTCTTCTTTTGATGGCAACACTGGGACTAGGGCTCGTTCTGCTAGGGCTCCGTGACCGATTTCTCGGCGTCCGGGCGATCGCATTGGCTTGGTTTCTCCCACGGAAAAGGGCGGGAAATTGTAGTGGTGCAGGTAGCGTTTGTCTTGCTGTGGGTGCAAGTCGTCTGCTAAGTCTTGGGCATCGCCTGGGGTTCCCAGGGTTGCGGCCGACAGCACTTGAGTCAAGCCCCGATTAAACAACGCACTGCCGTGTACTCGCGACGGGAGCACGCCGACGCGACAAGAAACGGGTCGCACCTCGTCTAGCTTGCGGCCGTCTACACGGACGCCATCTTCAACGATTTGCTTGCGCATCATTTTTTTGGTGACGTCCTTGAAAACGTTGCCGATCGCCTTGCTGTTGGCGGTGGCGGCTACTTTTACCGGATCGTCTTCGGAGAGTTCGGCGATCGCAGATTCTACTTCATTTGCCTTAACTTCGTCCAAAGCTGCGTTGCGCTGATTTTTGTCTTGTTCAAATTTAGACAAAATAAAGCGGATTGGGGCTTCGGCGCGATCGCGAATAAAGTTTTCCAGGGCTGAGTCTAGGGATGGCCGTTCTTCCACCACCAAATCTATGCCCAATTCTGCCATGATTTCCCGTTGGGCTTGAATCAAGTCACAGGTTGCTTCGTAGCCGAAGTCGATCGCCTCGATGATATCCTGTTCTGGCAATTGGTTAGCGCTGGCTTCCACCATGATTACTCCATCTGGAGAACCCGCCACCACTAAATCTAATTCGCCTTCTTTGATTTCGCTGTAGGTAGGATTGATGATGAAGTCGTCTCCTACCAAACCAACTCGGACTGCGGCCATGGGTCCATAAAAGGGCATTTTCCCTAGCAATATCGCTACGGAAGCCCCTGTCACCGCCAGAACGTCTGGGGGTACTTGTTCGTCCATTGACAGCGTTGTGGCGACGACTTGGATGTCGTCTCTGAGCCAGCTTGGAAATAGCGGACGCAACGGTCGATCGATCAAACGGCCCGTGAGAGTCACTTTTTCTGGGGGACGGCCTTCCCGGCGCAAAAATCCACCGGGAATTTTACCACCTGCGTACAGTCTCTCTTCGTAATCCACTAACAGGGGCAGGAAATCAATTCCTTCTCTCCCCTGGGAGCGAGTTGCCGTCACTAAAACCGCCGTGTCACCCGACTGAATCAAAACTGCACCGCCTGCTTGAGGCGCTAGTAAACCAATCTTCAGTCTAATATCCCGTCCATCAAAGGATATTGACTTGTCTATCTCTACCATGTAGCACTGCTTCCTTATCTACCACATTCTTTCTCTGTCGGGATCGT
>NZ_JAHRFC010000071.1:0-23763 GCF_020883015.1 Microcoleus sp. CAWBG640 | reverse complement strand
CTTCGAGATATTCGACATCAGCGCGGAGGATTTCGGCTGTTTGAGCGAGGGCTTGTTGGGTTTGGGGGTTAAAATGAGTTTCTAAATAAGGTAATAATTCCGATCGAATCCGGTTGCGGGCGTATTGCAAATCCTGGTTTGTGGAATCTTCCCAAACTGGTAGTTTTTGCTGTTGACAAAATTCGCCTGTTTGCGATCGACTTATTTCGAGCAAGGGACGAACTAAGTAGATTTGAGAGTTGAGATTGGGGATTTTCGATTCGGGATTTTCATTTACCTTCTCTAATCTACAATCTGAAATCGGCAATGGAAAATCGACAAGGGGGCGAACCCATGTGAGGGCTGAAAGTCCATCGGCACCGCTACCGCGAATTAGGTTGTAGAGGAGGGTTTCGGCGCGATCGCTCGCTGTGTGGCCTGTAATAATGTAGGGGTAGTTATTGGCGATCGCAATTTCGGTTAAACTTTGATATCGCCAGTTGCGGGCTGCTGCTTCAGTTTTCGGAATGCGATCGGCGGTTTTTTGATAATATGATATTCCCCAATGTTTAGCTAAATTTTCTACATGATTTGCATTAGCCTCCGAATCCACACGCCAGCGGTGATCGCAGTGAACAATTGCTAATTGCCAGCCCCATTTTGGCTGCAAATCTAGCAGTAATTTCATGGCACACAAAGAATCTTGCCCGCCGGATACTGCTACTAATAATCGCTGATTTGGGGGCAATATTTTGCGGTGTAGCAAGGTCCGGTGCAGTTGAGCGTGGAGTTGTGTCCATTGGGAAGATAGGTCATTGGGCATAGATTATAACTTAAGAAACCGGGTTTTTTGATAAAATACTTCGTTCTAGCCAGGAGATTTCATCAAAAACCCGGTGTTCTCCTTCAGAATAGGGGGTGCATCTCAATGAGTGCAAATATATTGGTAGGGGCGAAGCATCACCGCAGTAAATCTCTGGTTATAACTAATAAATTGTCTGCGGTTATGCTTCGCCTATGCAAAATCTGGATGCTCCCAGAATAGGTAAGTCTTGTAATTGTCACAGTCCCCTATAGGACTGATTTTACAGACTCAAGTTGCGCTTCAAAAAAGTTTCTAGGGATTCCATTTTGATGCCGTAAATTGCTTCTAAGTTATGCACTTCTTCCGGGGTACAGAAAAATTCATTACCTAGCAATACCCGTAAAGTACCCAAACCTTTTTGAGCTTGAGGGTTCAAAAAACCCAAGGCATTTCGCAATCCGTCAAACACCACCAGTGGCGGGTTAATGATTACAGGTTCGCGATCGAATAAGCGTCCAAAAATGCGCGCAATGTCATCTCTTGTCAGCACATCCGGGCCGCCGACGGGCAGAATTTGGTTGCGCGCCCCTTCCACAGTTGACGAGTCTACAGCAATACGAGCTAAGTCGTCGGTACTGACAACAGAGGTGCGGTTTTTGCCGTCGCCAATCAGCAGGTAAAGTCCGGTTTCTCGAAACCTTTCTGCTAAGGGTAACAAGCTGGAAGCAAAACCGGCGGGCCGCAGGATTGTATAATTCAATCCGCTGTTTTGCAGGTATTTTTCGACTTCTCGCTTGGCTTTAAATACTGCGGAATCTTCGTATCCGCGATCGACTCCCAGTACCGAAAGAAATACAAAATGCTCAACTCCGGCTTCTTTGGCGCAGTCGATCAATTCTATGTTAGCGCGGTAGTGTACGGCTTGAACGTCGCCACCAGTGCCGTGGGTGCTGATGACGCATTTCACTCCTTGGCAGGCTTTTTTAATATCCTTATCTTGTTTCAAGTCGCCGATGAAAATTTCTGCGCCTCGGTTTTCTAGTTCTGAGTAGCGGGATGCGAGGCGAACAAATGCGCGGACGGGTTTTTCTTGCTGTCTAATTTCTCGTACTATGCGGCGGCCGAGTGCGCCTGTTGCTCCGGTTACTAAGAACATAATGTTTGGTTGTTGGTTGTTCACATTTTGCACCGTATCCCATTATAGCGGTTTTTCAGGGAGTTGGTGGTGAAGGGAGATGAAAGTGCGATCGCTTTGGTATAATGACAAGTAAATAAATAGGGATACAATAAATATATCAATTAATTAGCGAGAGGGCTAGGAATCATGATAGGCATCGGAACCAAACTCACTTTAGCAGAATTTCTAGATTTGCCCGACGGAGATGTGTATTATGAATTAGTAGATGGTCTAGCAGTTCCTAAAATGTCTCCTAAATTTTTTCATTCAACTTTACAGTTTGCTTTGTGTCGCGTAATTCGTGCATGGTGTAAAGGACGGGGGCGAGTGTTGCCAGAATGGGCAATTTTGTTAAAACGTCAGGGTAAAGATTGGGCACCTGTTCCAGATTTAACCTACATTTCCTATGAACGTTTACCGAAAAGTTGGCGGCGAAATGAAGCTTGTCCGGCAATTCCTGAATTGGTGATTGATATTATATCGCCGGATCAAACGATGCAGGAATTTGAAGAGAAGGCGAAAGATTATTTGGCTGCGGGTGTTCTGCGAGTTTGGGTGGTTGATCCAGAGGCTATTTTAATTAGAAGTTTTTTCCCCGATGGTTCTAGTCAAGTTTATACAGATAATATGCAGATTGTGGATGAGTTGTTGCTCGGTTTGGAGTTGACGACTCGACTAATTTTTGAAGAAGCGGAGTTGATTGATTAAGTGCGATCGCTTCTAGTAAAATTTAACTGTAGCTTACAGACTCAACCTTTGCCGATTGTCCGCTCTCACTTGTCAAGTCCCCAAGCATTAAGTAATCAATATGACTGCTTTAGGAGTATGAAGCGTGGTATTCTCTAAAGTACCATCCACGTTCAGCCCAGTACCAGTGGACAAGAGGAACTTATGAGCGAGCTTTCTGCCGAACAACTGCTTTACTTGCTGTACGCAGTAGCCTACTCAAAACAGAGTAAGGCGACTATAAGATACAATGATTAGAGGATTTGGTAGTTCGTGGCGATCGGCAAACCATTGAATTTCTCCACGGGCTAACTTTTCTTTGTAATCAAAATCAGCTAAATTTCCCGTGCCATCCATACCAAAAAGCCCAAAATTTGATCGACAGGAGGCAGTGGATAATCAATCAAATCAATTGTTACTACTTGCCCTTCTAGTTTCAAAAATCGCCACTGAGTGCCATTGGTGACTGAACCGTAAATTATGGGAATCGGCTTTTTCTTAGCCTCATTAAATTTTTGTGCAGCCACCATCTCAGCAATACATTGTCCGAATCCTGTTCTGAGATCGGATTTTTTGGCCTCCACAATAATGACTGCCGGTGCTTCAATTTCTAGAATTTCTTCTGAACGGCTAAAAAGAAAATCGCACATTCCGTTCAATCCCATTGATTCATCTACTGTGAAGTCTTCTCCTGAAAATAAACTGACTCGTCGCTGCAAAATTCGTCTCGCTTCTAACAAGACAGGATAAATAATTCCTTCAGAACGAGCTTTTTCGCTTGCAGATGAGGCTAACGGTAGGCTTTCTTCCAAAAAAGCAATCAATGTTTGAGAAGGGGTAATTGGGTCAATATTAGGCAAAAAACGAACGGCTTCTACAGTGGTTAGATTAAATGCTTCTTTGACTTTACTGATTGTGGTGAAAGAACTATAGGGCATAGGGATTAACAGTATTAAGTTGAATTGGTAAGTGTATTTAAACTGAGATGTTACACCAATGTCAGCAACGGGCAAGATGCCCGTTCCACAAAGACTCTATTTTCTTGTGGAACAGGCATCTTGCCTGTTCATAAAAGGCTAGTTGAGAATTGTGCAATATCTGAGTTTAAACTCAAAGACTTTCATTGAGTTGTTTCATCTCACCTTGTGGTTTCACTTGCTTGTGCAAACTAATTTGATCGCCTACTTCATACCCAGTGTTAAAACCAGCCTCGCTGCTGATTTGAGAACCAGTTCTCGTTTTAACTTTACCACCTAAAGTCTCTAAATACTTTGCGATCGCCTGTTGATTCTTCTCAAACATCGATCGCACCACAATCGCCGGAGTCGCCACCACATCCCCCACACCCGGAATCCCCGACTCTTCCATTTGCTGCTTTTGTTCCAGCAATCTCTGTCTCAATCTCGTCGCGCAGCCCACCCGAAAAGCATTGAGGTACGCCAATCCTCTCCCACTTCCTTTGCGGTATTTCGCCCTTCGTTCGATCGCCTGACTCAAATACTCGTAAAGATGGGTACACACAATCAAATTAGTAGAAGTTCCCACCAAAAACATACTACCAGTATAACTATTTCGCATCGCATTACAACCGTTAGCTTCACCAATTCCCGAAAGCAAAATCATCTTCCAAGTCACATAGCGCGGTGTAGTTTCCACTCCACTTTCGCTAATTTCTTCCTGTTGATTCGGGCCTAAATCAGCGAGACTGAGATTGTATTGTGCTAGCAAAAGGGAAGCTTTTTCGGCCGCCGCAGTCGATTCATTTTCATTGGATGAAGTGGCGAGGGCTAGCAGCTTTTTGATTTTATCGACGATACTTGTGTCTGCCATTGTTCAATCAATTTTAGGGTGAGAGGAGGCGGTGGCAAGGATGCGGGGATGTTCTGATTTTAGTATAGCGTGGAATGTGCGATTTGTTTTGAGGATTTTTTTGAACCGCAGAGGGCGCAGAGGGCGCAGAGAAAGAAAGAAGTTCGCAAATTATGGGCGGATTAGCATATTATTCGAGGACTTCCAAGACTGATTTGGGTAGCAATTTATCTTTAAACCAGATGACTTTTGCTGGAACATCTTTTACCTTCACCCCAGCTTTTTCCAAATTCAGCCGTTCGGAAATAGCCAAAATCAAATTATCGCAATCTGACTTATGTACTTGTGCAAATTTCTTTTGCAAATACTCCGGCCGCCAATAACCAACTATTTCTAATAAAAACACTCTCCCGTCTGGATGCACCAACCTAAAATCGGGAATCATCACACTACCTGGAATGGGAATTAAATCAACTTCTCGTTCCAGTTGCCACTCGGTTTTTGTGGAACTCCATCTTTCAGCAAATGCTGCTTCTAACATACTATCATAGGGTTTTCCTGGGGGATAGTGGCTGACTAAGCCACACTCGGAATTTAGGGTGAATTTACCTGTTTTTAATACGCCGGTAAAAGGGTCTTTTGTTTGCAGTGTTGAGTGCATACTCCATTTGGTGACGTGTAGCAGGGCGGGGAGCATTTTTGCTAGGGCTAAGCCGTAGCGGGTGCTGGGTTTGAATAAGCTTGTCGGCCCGTCGATGGTGAGGGTGAAACCGTGGTCTGCATCGCCTTCTATGTAGGTCATTAACTGAAATAGTTTCAGATAGCGAAATAGGAGTTTGTATTCTCCTGGATCGTTGCGGTGAGCGGTTAATTGGACTTGACTTGCACGATAAAATATGCCTTGGACTTGAGAAAGGTTGTACCGATGTAAGAGTGCTTCTGGTGTGGGTGTATCGAATTGGGTAAGGATTTTATTTTCGTTTAAATCTGCGTATAAACCTGTAGTTATTTCATTGGTTAAAACTTCTCTATTTAATTCTTGACCTAGTTCAAGTGCTAATGTTTCGAGGGTTAATTGGGTGGAATTGTTGCTGGGTACGGATTGCGCTGCTAGGGCAAATACGCGCTGTCTCAATGCAATTGGTTCTAGGGGGCTGATGACTTCAAAGGTGCTGAAACCGCCTTTCAGCAGGTGGGCTAGTCCGCGTTTGAGCCGGTAGTCGGGGCTGTCGCCTTCTAGTTCTTGCAACCGTTTGTCTAGTTCGCCTTGGGTTTTGCCGATCGACTCTTGGAAGCAGTCGATCATTTCCGTAGCTGCTTCTATGTTTTTAGCATCTATCTTGAGGCGTAGGGGGACGATCGATTCGCCGTTTTGGCGGTGACTTAGTAACTCAGTGGGTAGCATAAGCAGTGAAAAGTTTTACTCTATTCTTCGTTCAACAATCACCATAACTCCCCTGAGTTTCCCCTCTGCGGTCAAGCTTTGGGTAGTCCGAATTCGCTCACCCGAATTAATCAAATTGATTGTTTCAACCGCCCTCAGAAAGCCAGTTGCTTTGTCCCATACTTGAAAAATTATCAAATTATCTCCAACTTCTGTCGCTAGTGTTTTGTAGTTGGAAAAAACAGAGTCGTGACCTTCAATTTCCACTTGCCCTTCACCGACAACATGACCCACAAAATTTTGGGTTTCACTCTTGCCATTGGCATAAGTTTGAACGTTAGTTTGCCTCCACTGGTTGTCAACTATTTTCTGGGTTAACACTGCTGTAAATTTCTGCTTTTCCTTGCAGTCG
Organism: Microcoleus sp. CAWBG640; assembly: GCF_020883015.1. Lineage (NCBI taxonomy): Bacteria > Bacillati > Cyanobacteriota > Cyanophyceae > Oscillatoriales > Microcoleaceae > Microcoleus > Microcoleus sp. CAWBG640. The sequence goes on along the minus strand of NZ_JAHRFC010000071.1, from coordinate 17,471 downwards.
GCATCGAGTATTGTCCAGTCTCCCTCCCAAACTCCTGTATGTTTGGGGAAAACTTTAAAGTTAGTTATTTGTGGGATATCGCTCATTGTTAGGTACTCTGAATTAGTTGTTTCTGAGATTATACATTAAATTGGCCATATTCAATCTTCATTTTCTCCATCATTATTTTCTCCCCATTTTTGAGGCGACTCGGCCGCGCGCTTGGTTGTCTGGCGATTGACTCCGTAAATAGGTGTTGGCTGGAATATTTCTAGTTGCTGAGGTTCGGATTGTGGTGGTTCTATTATGGTTGGTAGTTTCGGTTTCTCAAATTGCATTCCACCTCGACGCCGCTGGGATGTTCTTTCTTCGCTGGTGTTCTCGGTGACGACTTCGTAGAGAATTGCTAGTTTATTTACATCGCTGCTTTTCCGCAAAACTCGACCTAGACGTTGGATGTATTCCCGTTCGCTACCAGTGCCTGATAATATAATAGCAATTCTGGCATCGGGAACGTCCACTCCTTCGTTGAGGACGTGGGAGGCTACCAGGGTTTTGTATTCGCCGCTGCGAAATTTTTGCAGGATTTCATGGCGTTCTTTAACCGGGGTTTGGTGGGTGATTGTGGGAATCAGAAATTCTTGGGAGATTCGGTAAACTGTGGCATTGTCGGCCGTGAAAATTAGGGTGCGCTGCGGGTAATGTTTTTCTAGTAATTCGCCTAATATTCGTAGTTTGCCTTCGGTACAAAGGGCGATGGCTTTGGCTTGGTTGTGGGCTAGCATGGCTTGGCGTCCGATCGCCGATCGCGCGCTGGCCATGATAAACTTTTTCCATCCTTCGAGAGTGGATATTTTAATGTTAGACTGTTTTAAGAAGTCGTTGCGAGTGTTGATTAATTCGCGGTAGCGATCGCCTTCTTCTTTTGACAGTTTTACCATGAGTTGGACTATCTTGTGTTCGGCTAAAGCATCGCCAGCCAAGTCTTCAGGTCTTCTGCTAAAAACTGTCGGACCAATCAGGAAATGTAAATCGCTATGGCGGCCGTCGGTGCGATCGGGTGTGGCTGTTAGTCCCAGTCGAAAAGGCGCGATCGCATATTCGGAAATTACTCGAAAAAAGTCCGTGGGTAAGTGATGACATTCATCAAAAACTAGCAAGCCGTATTTGTTGCCCAAGGTTTCTGCATGAATACTGGCGCTATCATAAGTTGCTACTAAAATCGGCGTTTTGTCCCGCGAACCTCCGCCCAACAATCCAATTTCGATTTTGGGAAAAGCTGCTTTTAAATTAGCATACCACTGGTGCATTAAATCCAAAGTTGGCACTACAATTAATGTACTGCGACCAGTGACTTGCATGGCTAATTGTGCCAGGTAAGTTTTCCCGGAAGCCGTGGGAAGCACCACAACTCCTTGACTACCGGCTTGCAGCCATGCAGCCAGGGCTTGTTCTTGATGTGGATAAGGCTGCATTTCCACGCTGGGTACGAGTTCGAGTTGTTCGTAGGCGCGGGCAAGGTCGGTGAAGTTGACACAATCGGCCTGGAGGCATTCTACCAGGGGACGGTAGTGAATCGCCCGAATGCGGAATTTTTCGACGCGATCGTCCCATGTGGCAAAGTCCACCCAGTCTCTGCCTGTTGGTGGTGGATGTAGCAGAAGAGTTCCGCGATCGAATGTTAAGCTAGGTATGCGTGGCATTTTTTTTGAGACGTGGTGAATCGCTCCTGTGCGACCATCGAGGACTTAAGTCCTGATTACGAACAGTTTTGTCTAGATTTTTAGTTCACTTACCTTCAGAATACTATGTTTGATTTTATCAAATACAAAAAAAAATTTGTAGAAGCGACTAAGGGCTGGGATAATGAAAAATGGAGCAATTTAGATATCAATCCCTTCCTAATTTCTTCCCCGATTCTGCAAAATCGCCATGTCAAGAATTGCCGTTTAGTTGAAAGTCGGGCAAAACTGTTAGAATACCTGCCTAAAGATAGTGTGGTTGCTGAGGTAGGAACTCAATATGGAAACTTTGCCGAAAAAATATTTTATATTACTAAACCCAAAAAGCTGCATATCATAGATAATAATTTGCAATTATTTAAAACCGAGCTAACTCAGAAACAAAAAATCCTGTTGCAAGAGGGAATAAAAGATGGGAAAATAGAGCTTCACGAAGGCGATTCATCGACAATTTTAAGTAAGTTTCCCGATGAGTATTTTGACTGGATCTATATTGATGCTGACCACGCTTATGAAGGTGTATGCAAAGATATCGATCGAGGATATAAAAAAGTAAAATCCGACGGGATGATGGTTTTTAACGATTATACAAATTGGTCTATATGCGAAATTATGCCTTATGGTGTTGCCAGAGCGGTCAATGAATTTTGTTTAGCTAATAACTGGGAAATCGTATTTTTGGCACTACAGTCTCTCGGCTATCACGATATTGCAATCAAGAAAAACAGCGACGACAAGGAAGTGCGAATTCAGTTGCCAGATGAGGATTCAGACTGGGATAGTGCCCAAATTCAAATCCAACAGCTTCAGTTAGAGTTAGAGAAAGCTAAAAACAGGATTTATTTGATGGAAAATGACAATTTTGGGAAATTGCGATCGCACTGGCTGAAAATCAAACAATTGTTCGCCCCCACAGTATGATTTCCAAACCTAGTATCTCCAAATCCCCTACTTCGCCAGATTTGTGGGGGGTCTCAATTGCTGACATGGGGCATGATATGATGCCGATGGGATAATTTATAAGCTAGATTCGATCGAAGTATGGCTAAAATTTGAGGTTTATAGATGGAAATAGGTGTCCCCAAGGAAATCAAGGATTTAGAGTTTCGAGTTGGCCTGAGCCCCACAAGTGTCCGGGCTTGTTCAGACAAAGGCCACACAGTTTTTGTGGAAACTAATGCAGGCGCTGGGGCTGGTTTCGCCGACGAAGACTACATTCAAGCAGGGGCTAAGATTGTCTCAAAGCCGGAGGATGTCTGGAATCGGGAACTAATTGTTAAAGTTAAGGAACCCTTACCTGCTGAGTACCCGCTGATCCAAAAAGAGCAGTTGCTATTTACATACTTGCATTTAGCGGCCGATCGCACGTTAACCGAACATTTAATGGAAAGTGGAGTCCAGGCGATCGCCTACGAAACTGTCGAACTCCCCGACAGGAAATTGCCACTGCTAACCCCCATGAGTATTATTGCAGGGCGTTTGGCCGTGCAGTTCGGGGCTCGGTTTTTGGAACGCCAGCAAGGAGGCCGGGGCGTACTTTTGGGAGGTGTACCAGGGGTAAGACCGGGCAAAGTTGTGATTTTGGGCGGCGGAATCGTGGGCACGGAAGCAGCGCGTATTGCTGTGGGAATGGGCGCTAGAGTGCAGATTTTGGATGTCAATGTCGATCGCCTAGCCTATTTAGAAACTCTGTTCGGTTCCAGAGTGGAATACCTCTACAGCAGTCCTTTGCAAATTGAAGCCGTTATCCCCGATGCTGATTTGTTAATCGGTGCGGTTTTGGTGTTGGGCAAAAAAGCTCCTATTCTAGTTTCTCGCGAATTTGTTGCCAAAATGCACCCCGGTTCTGTGATAGTTGATGTCGCAGTTGACCAAGGCGGTTGCGTAGAAACTTTGCGGGTAACTTCTCACACCAATCCTACCTATATTGAGGAAGGAGTCGTGCATTATGGTGTACCAAATATGCCTGGTGCAGTGCCTTGGACTGCGACTCAAGCTTTGAATAACAGCACTTTGCCTTATGTTTTGCAGTTGGCAAATTTCGGGATTAAAGCTTTGGAAACCAATCCTAGTTTAGCCAAGGGATTGAACGTGCAGCATCACCGATTGGTGCATCCTGCTGTCCGCGAAGTTTTCCCAGATTTAGTATGACGATGAATACCGGATTTGATATCACTTGTGGCTTGGTCGGAAGTGATATCAAATCCGCTTTTTCCCAAAGCTTTTTCCTAAAGAAATAAAGGATTAAGTTAAATCGGGATGACAGGATTTGAACCTGCGCCCCCCTCGTCCCGAACGAGGTGCGCTACCAAGCTGCGCTACATCCCGAATCAAGTCAATGTTTGAACATTATATCATATTCAACTCGAAATTGAACAATATAGTATATAATAATTTGTAAAATACTAACCAGGCAAAGACAGACGTGACAGTAAAGCCACAGTGGTTGCGAGTCAAAGCCCCCCAGTGGGAGCGCGTCGGCAACGTTAAGGAAATTTTGCGGGATTTAGCCCTGAATACGGTTTGCGAAGAGGCTTCGTGTCCCAATATCGGCGAGTGCTTCAATGCAGGTACTGCCACATTTTTAATCATGGGGCCAGCCTGTACCCGCGCTTGTCCTTACTGTGACATTGACTTTGAGAAAAAGCCCCAACCTCTAGATCCGACGGAGCCGGAAAGATTGGCGCAAGCAGTAGAGCGCCTGAAATTAAACCATGTGGTGATTACCTCGGTGAATCGGGATGATTTGCCTGATGGCGGTGCATCCCAGTTTGTGCACTGCATTCAAGCAGTTCGTTCTGTGATGCCACAGACGACTATAGAAGTTTTGATTCCCGATTTGTGTGGCAATTGGCAAGCTTTGGCAATTATTCTGGGAGCTAAGCCGGAGGTACTCAACCATAATACTGAAACTGTCAAACGACTTTACCGGAAAGTGCGACCACAGGCCAAGTACGATCGCTCTCTGGAAATGTTGCAGCGCAGCCGGGAAATCGCACCAGAGGTTTACACAAAATCTGGGATTATGGTGGGACTTGGAGAAACAGACGAGGAAGTTCGTGAGGCTATGCAGGAGTTGCGCGCTGTGGGGTGCGATATTTTGACAATTGGACAGTACCTGCAACCTAGTCAAAAACACTTAAACGTGGAAAACTTTGTGACACCGGAACAGTTTGATGCTTGGAGAGAATTTGGTGAATCTTTGGGCTTCTTGCAGGTTGTGGCTTCTCCCTTAACTCGCAGTTCTTATCATGCCGAACAGGTGAGGGAACTGATGGAACTTTACCCTCGGTAGAAATGCTCGGTTGGGCGATCGCTGGCGTCTAAACCTGAGAGTTTATGAAGTTTTATGAAAAAAGCAACTAATTTTCAGAAGTGATCGGGAACCAGCCGATCGGTGATGAAGATTAACTTAACTTCTGACGAGAGTCACTTGTTTATAGCTAGAGATTATCTATACTAGCTACATAAACAAAGAAGTAGAACACACTTTCCTGGTCTCCAAACTGTTACATCAGAAAGTTCTTGGCATTTTCCAGAAAGTTACTAAAACAAGATGGTGAGTCAAAGTTCGATCGGACAACAGTATTCCAGTCAGGAAAATTAGTAAAGAAACAAAAAGCGGTGATGCTTCGTCCTAACAAAATGGGCATCATAAATATAAATAACCGCTAAGCGTAGCATCTTTTCACCCGGAGCCACTGAGAAAATCACTATGCCAGCCACCTCTTTTTACGCTGAAGCTGAATTCGACGAACAACTGCGAGTAAATCCCTTGCAAGATGATGTGTTGGATGAGGATGCTGAAGAAGCTGGAGACGAACTCATCGACCAAGAAACAGCAGAGACTGAAGATGCAGACTCAGCAGCAAAGTCTCAAAAAAATGCCAATCGCCGCACTACTGATTTAGTGCGGCTGTACCTCCAAGAAATAGGGCGGGTACGTCTGTTAGGTCGAGATGAGGAAGTCTCCGAAGCTCAAAAAGTTCAGCGCTATATCAAATTGCTAGAATTGCGGAACACCGCCGCTTCGCAGGAAGAAGGAAAGATTCAGGGCTTCGTGCATTTAATTGAGGTGCGCGATCGCTTGGCCGCACAGTTGGGACACAAACCTTCCTTGGAACGTTGGGCCACCACCGCCGGTGTCGATGATGTGTCCGAGCTCAAGCGGATTATGAGCGAAGGTAAGCGCCACTGGGCCGAGTTAGCAGAGATGACAGTAGAGACCTTGGAAAGGACTCAAACTGAAGGTGTCGAAGCTAAAGACCACATGATTAAGGCTAACCTGCGCCTAGTCGTTTCGGTGGCGAAAAAATATCAAAATCGTGGCTTAGAACTACTAGACTTGATACAAGAAGGTACTCTGGGACTGGAACGAGCTGTGGAAAAGTTCGATCCGACGCGGGGCTATCGATTTAGCACCTACGCCTACTGGTGGATTCGCCAGGGAATTACACGGGCGATCGCAACTCAAAGCCGTACCATCCGCCTCCCGGTTCACATTACCGAAAAGCTGAATAAAATTAAAAAAGCCCAGCGTAAAATTTCTCAAGAAAAAGGTCGGACAGCCACTATAGAAGATATCGCTGTGGAGTTGGATATGACTCCAATCCAAGTGCGGGAAGTTTTGCTGAGAGTACCCCGTTCTGTTTCGTTAGAAACTAAAGTTGGCAACGAGAAAGATACGGAGTTGGGCGACTTGCTCGAAACAGACTGCGTATCGCCTGAAGAAATGTTGATGCGAGAAGCTTTGCACCGGGACTTGCAGCAACTGTTGGCAGATTTGAGCAGTCGCGAACGAGATGTGATTCTGATGCGGTTCGGTTTGGGTGACGGACACCCCTACTCACTGGCAGAAATTGGTCGTGCTTTGGACTTATCCCGCGAGCGAGTCCGCCAAATCGAAGCTAAAGCTTTGCAAAAGCTGCGTCAGCCCAAGCGTCGCAACCGCGTGCGGGATTATTTAGAGTCTCTAGGTTAAAGTTGCCACATCCACAATCCTGTGATGTAAGAACCCGGACTTCTTCAAGAAGTCCGGGTTCTCCTGTCTTTAGAAATTATCAATAAGCTTTGATATTTGAAAAATATCCCGATCGTTGTGTATGATTGTCAATAGACAGACTTTCTTGAGAGGGTCACTATGGCACTTTACACAGCTTCTTCCTTCAAATCGGAACTCAATGACAAAGGCTGGCGGATGACTCCTCAACGGGAAACCATCTTGCACGTTTTTCAGAACCTCCCCAAAGGCAACCACCTGAGTGCGGAGGATTTGTATACTTTGTTGAAAAATCGCGGAGAAAACATTAGCTTATCCACTATTTACCGAACTTTAAAGTTAATGGCAAGGATGAGCTTGTTGCGGGAACTCGAACTAGCAGAAGGTCACAAACACTATGAAATAAACCAGCCTTATCCGCACCACCACCATCACTTAGTCTGCGTTCAGTGCAACCGCACGATCGAATTTAACAACGATTCGATCTTAAAAATTGGGATGAAGCAAGCTGAAAAGTCAGGGTTGCACCTCCTCGACTGCCAGCTCACCATTCATACTGTTTGTCACGAAGCTTTGAGAATGGGATGGCCCTCTTTGGTTTCGAGTAATTGGTCTTGTCCGAGGTCGATCGCCCAAAATGGCAACGCCCCGGAATCAAGTGAGTAAACATACACCTATATTCGGTTTTTAAGTACGAATTGTTACAATAATTAACAAATATTGGTGCTGCCTTGGCTAAAAAGTTTTGGTCAACAAATCGTCACTACTGACCCGGTAACTGCGCTGAGCTTGGTCGAGAGCGGCTTGAGTCGGAGCATCCAACACTCCACTAATGGGGCCATTGTAAAAGCTGAGGTCTCGCAGTCGTCTTTGTAACTGGTAAATGCTCGATCGAGAACTGATGCTAATTGGTACTGTAGAACCTCGATCGACCTGTGGTATGCTCACGCCCCTAGGGGGAACTGTCTGTGCAGTTTGGTTCTGACTTTGCTGTAAAGCTCCCTGAGTCTGTCTATCGACCTTTCCAGTCCCCGACAGGCGGTTAGCTGTCTGAAACCGAATCAGGGCGGCCTCAGTAGCTCGATCGAACAAACCATGAATCGGACCTGCATAGTAGCGCAATACTTGCAGTCGCTGCTGTAACTGCTCTACTTGTCGGCCCGTGTCACCGAACTGGAGAAAGTCCACCACAAAATTTGGCTGTTTACTTTCTCTCGGAAAAAAAGTAGCTTGAAACTCAGCCCTCCGGGTATCTATCGCAATCAAAGTAGCCGTGTCAGCACAGCCATCTGTTACCAGAAAATTATCTTGCTGAAAACGAGTAACAGCATAGAGAGTACGTTCCCGAAACTTGCCATCAACAGGGCCTTTAAAATAGCCCAAATCCTTTAACTGCCGCTGAATCAAGTCTACCGTCGCTCCTCTGTCTCCAAAGCGCAACCCTCTGCAACCCCCATTTCCAGAAATAACTTCGGGAGTCGGAGTCGTTGGCTGGGGCTGGGAGGGTCCTAAGAGCAAAGCTAAAGTTTGGCTGTCAGCCACACCAGTTACCGAGAGTCGGTTAATTTGTTGGAAACTTCTGACAGCTTCTTCAGTAATTCTGCCAAAAGTACCAGTTGGAGTTGTTGTAAAATAGCCCAACTGCTGCAATTCCCGCTGGAGAACTAAAACATCTTCACCCTTGTCTCCAAAGCGCAACTCCCGATAATTATTGGTATCCACAGTTCTATAAGCTTGAGTTTTCACCCCTAAACTATTGAGTGCTGATACTGTATCGCGATCGGGTCTTCCCGTCAGGGATAGTTGATAGTCTCGCTGAAAGCTAGTCAAAGCTTGTTGAGTGAGGGGGCCGAGTTGACCGGTGGAACTTCTGTTAAAATAGCCCAACTGTCGCAATCGGTCTTGAACTGCTCGCAAATTGGGGTTTCCTGGATTTATTTGAGCAAAAGCCGAACTAGCTGCACTCACCACCGAGAGTATTAAAGCCAAAGATAATAAACGGAAATAAGTATGGCTGGATAAGTGTTTCCACTTAATCCCCTCTAAAATTGGAGACTCTGTGGATGCTTCGTCAGCCAGAGCAAGTTCGAGATAAGCAAGATATTCCATAACTTTTGATTGTGAAATTGTAGCTGGGCTATGTGGGAAAACTACCAAAACTCTATTTTGGTCTGTGACTCAATCTATCGAGACTAAGTTTTACCTGTATACACCTAGCACCCCTGTTTATCAAAAAAAATTCCACTCAAAATATAGTTGCAGGTAACGACCAAGATAGCATCACTGTTTCTGTTGACGTGCTCGTCAGCAAAAAGTTGGCAAGCACATCTTAGCCTTTAGTCCCGAAGGATGATGTGTTTTTGGCGATGATTGCTTAATATTTTATCTGGTGGCTGCTAAAAATACCACTGATTTCAGAACCCCGACGTCTCTAAAAAGTCAGGGTTATCACGGGTCATGGACATTTGAGGTTGATTGAGAGCGACCTACTTAACTATTCCTTAAAAAATTGACAACGGACTGGGTTTTGCAAGTAACCTTAAAGTTTTGCTAGGTTTCTTAACATATTTTCATTGACCCTCAACTTTTTCAGTATTGCCACCCTTGACCCAACCTTCACGATTGCCATCCTCAACCCGAATTCGCTGCCACTCTTTATCAGGGGAATCTTCCAAAACCACCACTTTTTCGTTGTAACCGACACCACCAATGCGGTTGGCATCTCGGTTGGCACTATCCCGTAAAATCAAGCCAATCGGCTGAGTAACCAGAGCTCGGTAGGCTCCCGGTTCTAGCGGTTTTGGTGAGGGAGTATCGCTAGACTCTGAAACCGGACTAGCTTTCGCTGTTGACGTAGGCTTGGCGTTGGCAATCTGAACTACTTTTTTGTCGTTAGGAAAAACAGGTCTTTCAGGGATGGTGGTGAGTTTAGCGGCAAAATAAAGTGCAGCCGCCACACTAGCGCCTGCCATTAGCACGATGGCTAATAAAAAGCCAACTAAAAACTTGAAAAAACTATACAAACTGTTCATAAAGCCGCTATTTAAGCAAGAGAGATGGGGAAGTGGGACAGGGGCAGATGGGGGAGAGGGGGAGAGGGAGAGAGTTGCGAAAATTTTCCTGATTCCTGATTCCTGATTCCTGATTACTTCAAAAGTTTATCCTTGAATTCGGCGACTTAAACTGCCGTATCGAGAAGCAAGACGAGCTTTCCCCGCAGCAGCCCAATCTTGGAGAAACTGGATTTGTTCTTGGGCAGTTCTTGCCAAGGGTACCATTTGGCTAGCTGATTCTAAAATATCATCTGTGGTGAAATCTCGATTCTGGCTAAACCCAATGTGCATCGCCTCGATCAATGTTTGCTCGATTTCTGCCCCGGAAAAATCAGGAGTTTCGTAAGCCAAACGCTCTACATCGTAATTTTTGATGCTGTGCGATCGCAACCGCAACAAATGTACCTCAAAAATTGCCCGCCGTTCCTCCTGACTAGGCAAACCTACAAAAAATATTTCGTCAAACCTACCTTTTCTGAGCATTTCTGGTGGTAAAGACTGAATGTTGTTCGCCGTTGCTACTACAAATACGGGAGAAGTTTTTTCGGCTAGCCAGGTAATAAAAGTCCCAAACACTCGGCTAGTGGTTCCCGAATCTCCTTTACCATCCAATCCCCCAAATGCTTTGTCAATCTCGTCAATCCAGAGCACGCAAGGTGCTAAAGCTTCCGCTAGCTGAATCATTTGTCTGGTGCGAGATTCCGATTCGCCGACTAATCCGGCAAATAGGCGTCCGACATCCAAGCGGAGTAGGGGTAAATGCCAGTGATGGGCGATCGCCTTTGCAGTTAAAGATTTGCCGGTGCCTTGAATTCCCACTAACAACAAACCTCTGGGATGGGGTAAACCGTATTGACGGGCGCGATCGGAAAAAGCACCACCGCGCCGCAGCAACCATTCTTTGAGATTATCCAAACCGCCGATATCGGAGATGTTTTCGCGGGCTGGGTAAAAATCCAGAATTTGAGTTTGGCGGATAGTTTGGCGTTTTTCTTCTAAAATCAGTTCTGCGTCGTTGGAATGGAGTTCGCCTCTGGTGGCGATCGCCTTTGCCAGAACTCGTCGAATTCTTTCCATAGAAAGCCCTTGACAGGAGCGCACCATGTCATCCAGCAAACGCCCTTCTATGACCTGTCCAATCCCCCCTAACAGCTTTTCCACCTCAATTTTGATTTCCGCTGCCGCAGGTAGGGGAAACTCCAAAACTGTGATTACTTCGCTGAGGTCTTCCGGGATTGAAACAATGGGAGATACGATGACAATATTTTTGGGTTGAGATTTGAGGCGTCTGGCCAAATTCCGCAGTTGGCGGGAAATTGCTACATCTTCTAAAAACCGCTGAAAATCCCGCAAAATAAAGATTGCTGGCGCAGATGGGGGCAGTTTTTCCAGAAATTCCAAAGCTTGTAAGGGGTTGCGCTTGCCAAAACCCGCATCGTTGGGATTACCTTGGTAGCCATCTACAAAATCCCAGATGTATACAGCGCGAGCACCCTGTTTTTTGGCACTTTGAGCGATCGCCACTTCTACTCGTTCTTCTTCTCGTGTGGGAATGTAAATTAGGGGGTAGCGCGATCGTAACAGCAGTTCAAACTCATCACTAAAATTGGTCATTTGTTATTGGTTGTTTGTTATTTGTTATTTGTTATTTGTTGTCTGTTGTTTGTTATTTGTTATTGATTATTTGTTGTTTGTTATTTGTTTTAATGCTTAAATATCGCTCTTCTTTCTTAGTCCGCGCACCATCCGGACTTTGTTTATGTAGACGCGGTTTCAACCGCCGACTGCTGCTGCTCTTATGCTGCTGCTCTTATCTAAGGCAATTTTCGTTTCAGTGCCGCCAGAGATGCCCAACGACTATCAGATATAGTAGTTTCTGAACTTTCTGTATTGGCATCATCATTGACAACGATTCCCACGCATTTAGCATCACATATTTGTTTGTGGGGTTCTGCCAGACACAGTTGCTCGTACAGCCAAGCACTCGGAGAAAAAGAACCAGTTGGCGACAAAGTTTCCACCAAATCTTCAAACTCCACTTTCATTTCTATCGGATTTGTATCTGGGCGATCGGCATCTTTATCCAGCCAAATTAATTCCGATGATTTCAACACCAATCTGTGATTGTACTGTTTCAAACATCTATGACAAGTGAGAGTAACAATGGTTTCTGCTTTCGCCTTCACCTCCAGATAAGTTCCTTGGTGAGTCACTTGCAATCTTCCTCGCACAGGAGTTAGAGATGCTAAGTCGGGAATAAATTCATCAAACTCAATTACCTCTGTCTGCTCTGATTTTGAGAGTAGACGAGGGATATAAATTGTCTCCATAATCATCCTCAGCCTTCTGAACCTCAGCCTATTTTAGATTTTAGATTTTAGATTGAATATTGAAGAATTATAGAAAAGGACGGGGAGGGTAGGCACGCACCATCCACTACCCCTACAAAACGATGATTTGTCACCAGAATGAAACAGCCCTGCCCTTGGGGGGGTAACTTCTTCCTTCTTCTTACCCTCAGCGCAGACGCACTACTAAACGCCGATCGGGTTCTTGTCCTTGACTGTAAGTTTCTATATCCTCAGATTCACTCAAAAAGCTGTGTACTTGACGGCGTTCAGCCGAAGAGAGCGATTTGAGTTCAACTTCTACTCCAGTCATCCGGGCTTGCTGTGCTGCGTATTCTGCCATCGATCGCAGTTCCTCTTGGCGACGAATTCGATAGCCATTGAGTTCCACTGTATAAGCAATTGGATCTTCTGCTTCGTGAGCTATATTTACAACCGTGTTGCAGAGGTACTGAATAGCATCTAGTACATCACCGTTTGGTCCTACCAAAATTGCAATTTGTTCGGGAGTCAGATTGCTTTCATCTATGGTCATCCAATAGCAATCTGCTTGTTGTTCACATACCACTTTTGATGGAATGGCGGACAGTTTTAGAAATTCTTCTAACCATTGCTGTCCGCGCTGCATTTGAGAGTCTTTCATTGTTAACATCAAGCTTTTTTCTTGGGACGCTTAGGCTCAAAGGGAATCGCATCTAATCCCTGCTCTTTTTTGGTTTTCGCCTCTGCTTCATCCACTATTTTTTGCAGGTTTTCCGGCAGTGGTTCTCGCGACAAAATGAACGATTGAACTGTCTGGAAAATGTTAGCAATCAGCATATACATCAACACGCCGGCAGGCAGCGGGAAGAACAAAAACATCCCCGAAAATATCACAGGTGTGAGTTTGTTAACTGTAGCCTGTTGAGGGTTGTCGTTTGGTCCTTGGGCTTGTCCCGAAAGGGTTTGGTTGATATACAAGCTGATACCAAAGCCGAGGATCATGACCAAAATATCCCAGTGGATTGTACCATCAGGGTCGATCGCACCAACGCGGCCTAGAGCTTCGATAAACAGGAATCCTTTGTTAGTGGCCAATCCGGGGATTGTGCCTTGAACTGTCACATCACCGGGCGCTATGGCTACGATGTTGCCCTGTTCGTCTATCTTTGCCAGTTCTTCGCCTTTGGTGATTGTCCACCGGGGTACAAAGTCTGTTTCGCTCTTGTTTTCTGTCGCTACAGCGCTCAGAGGTTTACCCTCTGGGGTTTGAAATTCAATTTTGGTTTTGTCGCCGACTGCGAGTTTGTCGCCGCCTGGAATTACGCCAATAATGGGAGCGTGAAAAGTACCTGTCACGTAAATATTTTGCGGTGGTGTCGCAAAGGCTTGCGGTTGAACAACTTCCATTTGTTCTTTTGGCAAGACTTGGATGTTAACGCTGTAATTTATGTCAGAAAACGGCGAACCCCTGAGTGTGGCAAACAGCGCAAATAGCACTGGCATTTGGATCACTAATGGGAAACATCCTGCTAGAGGATTACCAAATTCTTTGTATACTTTGCTCATTTCCTCCTGCTGTTTAGCAGGATTGTCTTTATAGAGTTTTTGAATTTGATCTACTCGCTCTTTCATCAACGGCTGCGCTACTTTCATGCGCCGCATATTGCGAAGAGAGCCTGCATTGAGAGGATAAAGAGCAAAGCGAATCACGAGCGTCAGAGCTACGATCGCTAAACCATAGCTTGGCACGATCCCGTAGAAAAAATCCAGGATCGGCAGCATGAGGTTGCTGGAGAGAAATGAGATACCAAAATCCATTCGCTTTGAGTTAATTTAGCTAGACAGGTGGGAATCCCCACAGTATAATCTTTGATTTGCTGTGGGATGAAAGCCTCGCGACGCGCTAGAGCGATCCAGAATGCGATGTTGGGCGAGAGCCAACCAGCATTCTTAAAGGTGGCGACGAGACGAGCACTCTGAGTCATAATTCTGGTAAAATACTCCTATCAAAGATCAAAGAATCACAATCTGGGTCTTTGTCAAAAACCTTTCATGTGACAAGTGGGGCAGGTCGCGTTCCTCACTATAAAACGCCGTAGAGGGAAACAATTGGAGTACCTTGAAGGAAGATCTTGATATCCACAGGCGGGACTCAGATGCCCTAACCATACCCTAATGGTTGGTATGGGAGCGTCACGACATTGGCTATCGATCGATCGCCCGTTAGCGGTTTTTTGATAATGAATTTGCCAATACTCGAACTAACTTAACCTTTTTTTGAGAGAGGTTAAAGCTGTTATTTAGTTTGAGCTGCGTTGGTTTTTTGAGCTGCGGCGGGCAGTTTTTCGTTAATGTAATCATAGACCGATCGGAATTTCGGCATAGATCTGAGTTCCAGACGACTGCCACTTTTCAGAGTCAGCACCATGTCTCCATAGGTCCCAAAACCGCGTGGCACCGTCACAATTTTGACTATATCTGAGTAGATCACGTCAGTGCGATCGCCACCCATCCAACCGCTAGTGATGGACACGCGACGGCTGGTGATCCGATAGCGCAGCCATAGAGCTCGGACAATGGCTCCAACTGCGAGGGGAATACCCACTACAGTCAGGGCCAGGAGTAAGTTAATGATCAAGTCACCGGGCGCGGGGCCGCCTTCATAATATACTTCCTCTCGAATTCCCATCTAGTACCTCGGCTTCTACCAACAACTGCTCTAATTCTTGCAGAATTTCTGCATAATTGCACTCTTGTGCGATCGGACGCACGACAATTACTAAATCCCAGCCAAATTTTAATCGGGGCAATAGGTGTCGCAAAGCAGCACGAATCTGGCGCTTAATCCGGTTGCGGACTACAGCACGTTTGCTCACTTTCAGGCTGATAGAAATGCCTGTGCGAGTGGGCTGCAAGGATTTTTCGGCTGTCGGTTGGGCTAAGGTGACGCTTTTTGGTTTCCGCAGAGCTCTTAAGCTGAGATGAGCGGAATTACGGCGCATTCCTTTGCGGTAAACAGCGCTGAAGTCTTTTCGGTGCTTGAGTCGGTTTGTTTCGGGCAACATGGCTGCGATCGCGATCGGGTCACTGAACGCAGTGCTAGACTGCGAGACGGTGGCGACCTTTGCTGCGGCGGGCCTTGATTACCAATCGACCAGTTGCGGTACGCATTCTGGCGCGAAAACCGGAGGTTCTTTTTCTTTTACGGCTGGTTCCGTGCAGGGTTTGCTGTGTCATTTGAATTTCTCCCGGCTTATTACTTTACTTTTGATTAATATTCACAATCTCCAATTGTACCATAGAGTTGTTTTCTTGGCAATACTTTTAATGATTGTGATATAATGACGATTAAAGTTGTTAGTTTTACGGAACGGCGATAACAACTAAATTCGATCATGGTGCAACAATGTGACCAAATATAAAAACAATGTTTTAAAATGCCAAATATAACCAACCCCAACAAACTATGAATACCAGAGTATTAACCGCTACTCCAAATCCTTTAACTCAATTAACTTATCAAGTTCTGATTGAACAGCATGATGAAGAACTTTACAGCGCAATGGTTTGGGAATTGCCAGAGTGTAGAAGCTCAGGCTCTAGTAAAGAAGAAGCTTTAAGAATTTTGCACCGATTGTTGATCGAGCGTTTAAAAAGAGTCGAAATAGTCTCTTTGACAGTAGAGATTCCCAAAGCTGAAAATCATTTAATGAAGTGGGCCGGAGCCTTTAAAAATGATCCACACTTTGATGAGATGCTAGAAGATATTGCAGAATTGCGCCGCGACAGAGATGCAGAAATGGCAGAATATTGCGATCGACTCGACGAGGCAGAATCCATAAATCAAAGTGCAATGGAGGAAATAGCTAAGTGACTTTGTGGATATTTGATACAGACCATGCCACACTTTTTCAGCAGGGAAATCCACAAATAGTGCAGCGTGTCAGTGCAGTTAATTCAAAAGATATTGCCATTACAATCGTTACATTTGAAGAGCAAATGTATGGACGACTTAACCGTATCAGACGAGCTAAATCAGAGGATGAAATAGTATCAGCTTATGCAAGTCTGCGAAAAACCATTAACTATCTAACCGATTTTGAGTTGCTTGACTTCGATCAAGATGCTCAACATTATTATATGGAATTTTTGCAACAAAAAATCCGCGTTGGCACGCAAGATTTACGGATTGCCGCGATTGCACTTTCAAAGAGTGGTATTCTACTAACCCGGAATCGCCGAGATTTTGAAAGAATCCCTGGATTCAAGTTTGAAGACTGGTCATTGCAATCATAGTTCTGGACGCAATAATTCTAGGGATAGGTGTAACCATATATCGAAAAACCGGGTTTCTTAGCCTGTGAGTAATTACCAGAAACCCGGTTTCTTTCCCAGATATTTCGTATCCCAACCTAAATCATCTCAGAAACCGGGTTTCTTAGCTTGTGGGTAATTCCCAGAAACCCGGTTTCTTTTCCAGATATTTCGTATCCCTAAATCAGCCGAAAATTAGCAGATGTAATCGTATTAGCACTCACTCCAACCATAACAGCCAAAAAGGGAGGCGAAAGCCTCCCTGTGATGACTATTGGTATATAGCCTTTCTCAGCAATCTTACAAGAAAGAGCCACTATTAAGAGCCGTTGGATTCAGATTATAAACCACTCCCAAGTAATCATTCCCCGATTTAATCGCCGTTGATGCTACAGCATTTGCACCATCTAAGATGACATTAACCGACTCAAAAGTTAATTGACTGAAAGTGGCACCAATCAACTTGATTTTATCATCGGAAGAGAAGTCAGTAATCACATCAGCTTGAGAAGGGTTAGTAGCCGTATATTGTAATACAAAGGTATCCTTTCCTGCGCCACCGGTGAGCACATCGAAACCCTTATCGCCCCACAATTCATCATCCCCATTCCCACCAATCAAAACATCATTTTCCTTACCACCGCGTAAGGTATCATTACCATCGCCACCCGTGAGAGTATCATTCTCATTATTCCCACTCAAGAAGTCATTCCCATTACCACCAGACAATTGATCCGATTTTTTACCTCCAAACAAGTTATCGTTCCCATCACCGCCATCTATGGTATCAGCACCTTCGTTACCATAGATGGTGTCATTATCGGCACTTCCCGTCAAGTTATCATTACCTGATAACCCGAATATAGGTTTGCCAAAGGCTGATTGCGGAATACTGGTGTCATCATTATCAGTCAGTAGATATTGGTTATCTAAGTAGTCGGACATAAATAAACAACGCTGTGTAAAGAAAAATTAAATAGGTAAGAAGAAAGCACCTCCTCATAGATCAAAAACCAAACTATTCGGAATGGAAACGATATCTTTGTACTTCATA
>NZ_JAHRFC010000070.1:0-23815 GCF_020883015.1 Microcoleus sp. CAWBG640 | reverse complement strand
TTGGGAATTGGGAATTGGGAATTGGGAATTGGGAATTGGGACACGGCACTGCCCATTGGTGTCAACTTAAGACTGAAAGCCTTGATAAATGTCGCTTTTACCTAAGTCTAGATCCCCCTAAATCCCCACCCCCCCCTAGCCCCCCCACCCCCCCCTGCCCCCCCCAAGGGGGGATGGGGGAAGGGGGACTTTGATCGGAATCTTGTCCCCCCCTTGGGAAGGGGGGCTAGGGGGGATCTGGATTTAATAGTCAAACAGCAATCTGTGACTAGGTTTGACGTTAAGTTGACACCAATGGGCACTGCCGTATCCTAATTTCGGCCACTAACAACAGTCAACAGTCAACTGTCAACCGTCAACAGTCAACTGTCAACTATCAACCGTCATCAAAACTCTTGAGATTTTGCTGCTGTTTTTGCCCGATCGAGCTTCAAAATTAACACACCCAAAGGCGGCAAACACAAGTCGATCGAATAAGCACTATTGTGGAACCACCACTCATCAGTCCACTTGCCCCCCAAATTGCCCATATTGCTGCCACCGTACTCCCGTGCGTCGCTGTTAAACAACTCCGTATAGAAACCCGCCTCCGGCACTCCGACGCGATAATGAGAGTGCGGCTGCGGCGTAAAATTGCAAACAGTCACCACAAACTCGTCACTATCCTTAGCTCGACGTATAAAAGCGACGACGCTGTGCCGATTATCGCTGCAATCAATCCAGTCAAACCCATCCTCAGCAAAATCTTGACTATAAAGTGCTGATTCGCTGCGGTACAGATTGTTCAAATCCTTAAAAAACAGCTTCAACTTTTGGTGAGGCTCAAATTGCAGCAAATTCCACTGCAAATCCCCCCAAACGTTCCACTCTTGCCACTGACCGAACTCCATCCCCATAAACATGGTTTTCTTGCCTGGGTGAGTAAACATAAAAGTAAACAAACACCGCACGTTTGCACACTTTTGCCATTCATCTCCAGGCATTTTCCCAATGATGTGAGCCTTTCCGTGGACTACCTCATCGTGGGATAGCGCCAGCATAAAATTCTCGCTGTGGTTGTACCACATACTGAAAGTTATGTTGTTCTGGTGAAACTGGCGGAACCAAGGGTCCATGTGGAAATAGTCGAGCATATCGTGCATCCAACCCATGTTCCACTTCAGATTGAAGCCCAAGCCACCTACATAGGTCGGCCAAGAGACCATCGGCCAAGAGGTAGATTCTTCGGCGATGGACAGTGAACCAGGGAAATAGCTGAAAATTACATGATTCACCTGCCGCAGAAAATCTGCCGCCTCAATATTTTCCCGGCCACCGTACTGATTAGTCAGCCATTCTCCCGGTTCCCGACAGTAATCCAAATACAGCATGGAAGCCACGGCATCTACCCGAATTCCGTCGATGTGGTATTTGTCGAACCAGAAAAGAGCGTTAGATACTAAGAAATTCCGCACCTCGTTGCGGCCGTAGTTAAATACCAGGGTTCCCCACTCTTTGTGTTCGCCTTTGCGCGGGTCCGCGTGTTCGTACAAGTGAGTTCCATCAAAGAAAGCCAAACCGTGTCCATCTTTGGGGAAATGTCCCGGTACCCAGTCCACCAGTACACCAATGCCCACAGCGTGACACTGGTCAACAAAATACATGAAATCTTCTGGTTTGCCGTAGCGGGATGTTGGGGCGAAATAGCCCGTCACTTGATAACCCCAAGAGCCGTCGAAAGGATGTTCTGCCACTGGTAGAACTTCGATGTGAGTGTATCCCAAATCTTTGACGTAAGGAATTAGTCTATCGGCTAATTCCCGATAAGTCAGAAACCGGGCCCCTGGTTTCAGTTCAGAAACTTGGACGAGCCTTTCTATGTCACCATTTGGCAACACTGAAGGTTCATCACTGGCGGCATGGAGCCAAGAACCGATGTGGCATTCGTAAACGGAAATCGGCTGTGTCAGGGGGTCTGTCTGCCTCCGTTTTTCGATCCAAGCGCTGTCGTTCCAAGTGTAGGTGTTTAAGTCTGTGACTATGGATGCTGTTTTTGGTCGTACTTCTTGCTGGAAACCGTAGGGGTCTGACTTTTCATAGGGATGTCCGTCTTGGTTTTTCACTTCATATTTGTAGTGAGTTCCCGCATCGAGTCCCGGAATAAATAATTCCCAGATGCCATTTTGGGACTTCCGCATTTGATGTTTGCGGCCGTCCCAATAGTTGAAATCGCCTAAAACTGAGACGTTGCGCGCATTGGGCGCCCAAACTGCAAAATATACTCCTGGGATGCCGTCTACTTGGGTGAGGTGCGCCCCTAGTTTTTCGTAGATCCGGTGGTGATTACCTTCGGAGAATAGATGCTGGTCGAATTCTGTGAGTTTGGGCGATCGAAAGGCGTAGGGATCGTAGATAAAACGTTCGTGTTCTCCTTCTTTGACTCGCAGTTGGTAGTTAGCTAGTTCGGGAATTTCGATCGCACATTCAAAAAAATGAGGGTGATGTACTGACTGCATCGGGTGTTCCGTTCTCGATGCTGGCAACACCACTGATACCGCATCCGCATTGGGCAGATAAACTCGGACGGCCCAGATTTTTTTGCCGTTTTCCTCGATCGCGTGGGGGCCGAGCACTTCAAAGGGATCGTGGTGCTGATTCCCCACAATCCGGTCAATCTGTTCAAATGGGACAGTCGCGGGCATAAAACTACTTACCTCAATCACTTAATTTAATTATTTTGAAAAGAAAAAGTTGGCTCGACGTGGTACTTTACATTTTTTTACATTTTTTCTTGCTCATCCTACCACTGAATCAGCCTGATTTTGCCCGATCGCATTCTGACCCCGGCTTTCGGTCAAGTGTTTTCACCTGCCGTTGAGCTTGGTTTTGCTATGGGCTAATTATCAAAATCTTAAAACAAATTGAAAGATTTGTATATTTCTCTAAATACTATTGACTTTTACTTTGTCTTGTGGTATGGCAACTACTGTATTAAAGTTTTTAGATCGATTTTAGATCAATCTTTAGGTCTAAATTCTTTCCTGTTCACACAGCCACTTATCGGCGTTAAGTACAAGCAATCATGAAAATAGCCACAGGCTAATATTATTTATTTTCACAATTTTTTTGATTGGATACTTGACAATGCACTCTGTTCAGAATTGTTTCTGCATCCATTGTCCCTTCGAGATCGGACAAAAACCAACACCCAACATCAGGCCCAGACCAGTGTGATAAAAAAATGTGAGAAGCGAACGATTTTTTAGCAGCAGGCTAGGCCCGTTGGGGCTGTACTCCGCGATCGCCGTGGTTAGGGCTTTTTAGGAGCAGGAGAAGCCGATTCTTTAGCAGCAGGAGACTTAGTAGCTGCGGGAGACTTTTCAGCCCCTGGAGACTTCTCAGCCCCTGGAGCGGTCTTTGGAGATTCCTTTGGTGCTGGAGCAGAAGCAGGAGGAGGACTGGCTTCACCAGCAGAGGAAGGAGTAGCGGTAGGGGCAGTTTCACCAGCGCAAGCGCCAAGAGTGGCGGCTAAGCCTAGTACCAAAGTCAGACGAATTAATCCCTTGTTCATAAAAAATCTCCTAGGTTGGAAACCCTGTCTGTTTAGAGCAGGGATGAAAACGAGTGAGCGGTTTTGAACCGTAAAATCAGAAATCTCATCGCTCCCGGCGAGATTCCGTGGCTTCTATCAGTAACACTCTGGTAGAGCAGCTACAGATAGGGAATGGTTTACTGGAGAACCAATGCTGGCACGAATCGAGCGACGATTCGCTCGTTGATTACAATACTGCATTTAGTCACATATTCCCACATCAAATCAAAGATTATTTTGTGGGCTGACAACAGACCCATTGAGGATATGTTGAACTTGGCTTCGAGGTATCGTGATGATTGACCTCTACAGGGTTTTATAGTCAGGAAGTATAGCTGGCCTTACTGCCGATCGGCTCAAGGATTTGTTTTACTTCCGGGTATCCTAAGATGGCAAAGTTTTTCTTTTTCCGGTAAAAGAAGCAGGAAAATAGACCAGTGATAGGATTGGTTAGTTGGTTTGTGAGGTATCCTTGGCAAGGATAACCGATCTAGCTCCAATTGCCACCATTGAATATCCGATCGCTCCAAAAGCCATCCTAACCTAAGTCAAGTATTGGTGAATTCTATGACTGCTGCTATCAGAACCACGGATTCTCGCCGCAAAGCGGCTCGCAAACCCGCCTCTGGGTCTGCCAACAGCAAAGTTACTTCCATTGCTCAACGCAGGCGGGTAAAAACAGGGCCAGTATTACCCAACTACTCCCCAGCAGAAACAGCTCAAACACAGCCTCGGCAGGAAGCATCTGTACTCAAAGTGCTGCCGCATCATCGCGTATATCCGGCGTGGCTCCAATCGCTCCTGGGAGTCCAACGGGCTTCTTCTGTGGCAGTTATACTGCTGTTGAGCGGAGCTTTAAGTGTCTACGGCTTGACAGTCTACGGCCAGCAACGCTGGAGTCAAGAGTATCAAAAGTTGGAAACTCTGCGCCTCCGAGAACAGCAGTTGAGTGCCGCCAGCGAAGTCTTGAAACACCAACTGGCTAAAGACGCGGAAAATCCAGCAACGGGTTTGGCCCCACAGAAGCCTGGGGAGACAATTTTCTTGCAGCCAACCCCAGTTGGTCGATCGCCCCAAGCGGCGACCCCACCAACTCCCGCCCCAGGAGCCCAGGGTTCAGATACTGTGGAAACTCCCCTAGGTTATTAATCAGGAATGGGGCATCGGGCATCGGTTATTGGTTAGGACGAACAACCAACAAATAACCAATAACCACTAACTAATGACTTATTGTTTATGAGCTACGATCCTCGTTTTGACCGCTACAGATCCCCCAACTCGAAAGGTTCAAAACAGCCGGACGATCGCACTCGATGGGCTAAACCAACGAAAAGTGCTATTTCTGGCAAGCCTGGTAGCCCGCCTCGGCCACCGATGAATCGCTTAAAACTGAGCAAGTTTCGCTTGTGGGCGGTGTGGGCCGTGTTGATGTTAGGAGGGCTAGGGCTAGCTGTGAATTTGTTTTATTTGCAGGTGACGCGAGGGCCAGCGCTGCAAAAACAAGCCCAGCAGCAACAGACTTTGAAAACTAAGCCCTTTGTACCCAGACGTCCGATTATTGACCGCAATGGGAATGTGTTGGCGATCGACCGACAGGTGTACACGCTCTACGCTCACCCGAAGTTATTCAAGCACACCAAGGCAGAAATCGCAGCCTCCTTGGCTCCCATGCTCCCCATCAAAGTTAGGGCGGGTAATACGGCGGAAACTGAATTGCTGCAAAAGTTTAATCTGGCCGAAAGTGGTATTACGATCGCCGATTCCTTGGCTCAAGAAGTTGCCGATCGAGTGGGGCGGATGCTGATTAAAAATAGTCCCGTTGATGGGTTGGAATTGGTGCGACAGCAGCAGCGTTTTTACCCGCAGCAGGAATTGGTAGCCGATGTCTTGGGTTATGTCGATGGAGAGCGGAAGGGGCAAGCAGGAGTAGAATACAGTCAGCAGAATTTGCTGGAACGATCGATGCCGTCAATTCAATTTAGTAAGTCGATCGATGGGCATTGGCTTCCCGATCGACTGACGGCAGGATTTGTCCAGTTGGATGACTTGAAATTGCAATTGACGATTGACAGCCGTTTGCAGCGGGTAGCCCGGATTGCTCTGAGGGAAAAAATGGAGAAACATGGGGCGAAGCGGGGCACAGTGATTGTGATGGATGCCCGTAATGGAGAGTTGCTATCGATGGTGGCCGAACCATCCTACGATCCCAATCAGTATTTTAATTTTGGTTTGGAACGTTATAAAAATTGGGCTGTCACTGATGTTTACGAACCAGGTTCGACTTTTAAAGCAATTAATGTGGCGATCGCCATGGAAGCTGGTGCTGTCAAACCTAACAGCGTGTTTAACGATGAAGGTCGAATTTACATGGGTATCTGGCCGATTCAAAATTCCGATTATCAGTCAGCAGGGGCGCGGGGTCCTTCGACGGTTACAGAGATTTTAAAACATTCTAGTAATGTGGGGATGGTACACATTATGAGAACTATGAAGTCTTCTCTTTACTATCAAGCTTTAGAAAAACTAGGACTAGGACAAAGTGCAGGTACTGATTTGCCTTTTGAAGTAACCAGTCAGCTCAAAAATCGAGAGCAATTTATCAATTCTCCGGTGGAAGTTGCTACCACTGCTTTTGGCCAAGGTTTTTCAATTACTCCGATTCAATTGGTGCAGCTTAATGGGGCTTTGGCGAATGGTGGAAAGTTGGTAACTCCCCACGTAGTGCGGGGACTTTTCGATCGCGAAGGTCAAGCTTATTGGAAGCTTCCGAGGGTTGTAGCGAAGCAGGTTTTTTCACCTAAAACCACTAAGCAAGTGTTAGAGATGATGGAAACTGTTGTGGATGGCGGTACGGGGAAGGCTGCACAGATTCCCGGCTATCGAATTGCAGGGAAAACGGGTACGGCTCAAAAGGCTAGTGGTGGTGGTTATTCTAACAAGGCGATTATTACTAGCTTTGTCGGAATTATGCCTGTGGAGGCTCCTCGGTATGTGGTTTTGGCAGTGATTGATGAGCCGAAGGGGGGTTCGGGAGGGACTGTAGCGGCACCGATTGTGGAGTCGGTGATGGAGGCGCTGATTAGTATTGAGAAGATTCCTCCTAGTAAGAAATAGGAGGCTACCATAGTTCAAGGGCTCTGATAGTTTTAATCCAGACAATCCCCGACAATCGGTAAAAATCTGAATATAGCACACTCATCAGACACGTCTGAGAGTATGGTGGTATCCCACAAAGCTTTGAGGAAAATCCCCAAAGCGCCATTAAAATCGCGGGGTATTTCATAACCGCAGTTGGGACATCTAAAAGTTTTAGAGCCACCTAACTTTCTATGAATATGACCGCATTTTGTACAAGTTTTGGAAGTCCCCAAGCGTTAATTTTGGTCTGGGTTTGGATCATGGTTGCCTGTTTCCTTTGCTAGATATTTGCTAGACATTTGCTAGATATTTGCTAGACATTTGCTAGACATCAACACCACGATGGAATTTACGTTCAACGGCCACGAATGCTTAACTACAATTCGCTCTGTATCAGCGGTTGACGAGTGTCGAGGTGCTTATGACTTGGCACTGGGGCGATGGATGTGGCGGTATCCCAACAATGCCAACGGTGTCCTAGACATCGGGGGTGGCACAGCAATTGCCAGATTGTTCGCCCCCGGTGGTGGAGTGTCAAGAGGGAATAGATTTTAACAAAGTTTCCACACTAGCATTGTGGTCGATAAAGGAGAACAAATGTTTAAATAGAAGTTTTCCATCTGCATCCAAAACAAACTGAGCAGGCAAAGGCGCTCCTAAAGCTTGACCGACTTGATAGGCGCGAAAAACTTGACAACTAGGATCGCTCAACAGTGGCATTTTTAAGCTTAAATCTCTAACCACTATCTGACTTTGCCGCTCGTCGGTACTTGTCACCATCAATAATTCTATATTGCGATCGGCAAATTTTTCCCAGTTTTCATTCAAGGCTTTAATATGAGGAAAACAGAAGGGGCAATATTGCTTTTCAGTAAAAATCCGAGTAAAAGCCAGAACCACAGGCCTATCGCCGCGATAATTAGATAGCCGTACTAATTTACCATTATTGAGATCCGGCAATTCAAAATCAGGGGTTCTGTGTCCCAGTTTCAGAGAATTAGTAGCAGGGACAGGCAATAAATTTTGGAAAAACCGCTGATTTAACAAGCCGCTAAAATCAGTAGAAGTCAGCATATTTCCTAATTGGGGAATTGGGAATTGGGGAATTGGGGAAGTGGGAAGTTGAGGGAAAGTTTCGAGCTTTGAATTAAAAACTCTTTAACTCAAAACTCAAAACTCAAAACTATCAATTTAGACAGCAGCAAAGAAGACTTTAGACTTAACTGGATCGGGAGTCATAGTCTTGTCACCGGGCTGCCAGCCAGCGGGACAAACTTCATCGGGGTGAGACTGGACGTGTTGAATAGCTTGGAGAGTGCGGAGAGTTTCATCCACGTTGCGACCGAAGGCAAGGTTGTTGATAGTGGAGTGTTGGATGATGCCTTCTTTATCGATGATAAACAGACCTCTGAGGGCAATGCCTGCTTCTGGGTCAAGCACGTTGTAGGCGGCACTAATTGTTTTTTTGATATCAGCCACTAAAGGATAGTTGAGGTCGCCAACCCCGCCGGATTTGCGGTCTGATTGTATCCAAGCTAGGTGAGAGAATTCGCTGTCAACGGATACGCCGAGGATTTCGGTATCGAGTTTATTGAAGTCTTCAAAGCGATCGCTAAATGCTGTAATCTCTGTTGGGCAGACAAAAGTGAAGTCCAAGGGGTAAAAGAACAGGACTACATATTTTTTGCCTTTATAGTCAGACAGTTTAACAGTCTTGAATTCCTGATCCACTACGGCTGTTGCTGCGAAGTCTGGGGCAGCCTGACCAACCCGGAGGCATTCACTCGTCATAGATTTTGTTTCCTTTTTTACGAACTGTTACAAATATATCATAGTCATAACGAGTACAGTTACCTTAAATCAAAATAAAAAACACGCTCTCAGTTTTGAGAGCGTGCTGATTGTCATCACATTATGGCTCAGGCGGGATTTGAACCTGCGACCTTGGGCTTATGAGTCCCCTGCGCTAACCACTGCGCCACTGAGCCAAAACCTGTTCACGATTTACTATCGTAGCACGGTAGGGCGTTTTAGGGATAGCTGCTTGACTACATTATTTGTAATGACCAACGAATAAAGTCATGAGTTTTGCTGATATATCAAAACCCATAACTTGAAACAAATGCTTAGCGAGAAGCGCTGGAATCATCCTTGGGCAGGAAAGCCATCGGATTGACAGCTCCCGATCCGGCGGGATGAATTTCAAAGTGCAAGTGAGGGCCGGTACTATTGCCTGTGCTCCCCATTTCGGAAATCTGTTCCCCTTGAGCAACTTTCTGACCTTTTTGCACCAAAATCCGGCTGTTGTGGGCATAGACAGTCTCAGTGCCGTCAGGATGGGTAATTTCCACCAGATAGCCGTAGCCACCGTCGTTCCATTGTGCATAGGTTACTACCCCGTCCGAGGCGGCGACAATGGGTGTGCCGATCGGTCCTGCAACGTCAATACCCTTGTGCATCCGTCCCCAACGCCAGCCGTAGCCGGAAGTGAAAACACCTTTAGCAGGCCAAATAAACCCATTGGCCGACTGTTTTGAACCGTTAGGCAGATAGGTATCAGCGCCAGAAAGGGGTGGCAATTCAGGAGAAACCATCTGTCCCAAAGAGGGATTGCTGAGGGGGTCGTAACCCTGGGAACCCAAGGGAGCAGTCGCCACCACGGGCCGTTCTAAATTAGAGTTCGGTGTCAGGTCGATCGGTTGCCATTGGGCGGCGCGGGCGGGGTCAAAACGCTCTTGCTGCTGCTTCTGAACCTCCTGGCTCCACACTCTCGACGGGGGTCTGCTGATTTCATTCTGCACCGTTCCAGCGTACTCTGGGGTGTAGAGATAGGGGTTGAGACGTTCGCTGTCCTCAGACAAGTTGCCGCCAGGGACTTGAGCCTCTGGGTCTTGCGTGGGAGCTAGGGCTACCGAATTGGGACCGATCGAATTTCGCTCTGCCCGATATTCCTCTCGTAGCCGGACGACTTCCGCCCTTAAGCGTTCAGCATAAGGATTCAGAGCCTCTGCCGATGGAGTAGTCGCTGCTGAGGAATCCGGTAGAACACTAGCTCCATCGGTGGCTAAACCCTGGGTGCTGACAACTGGTGTCCAGTTAGCAGGCTGGGCTGATGCAGCATTCAAGGTAGAGCTGGCAGTGGCTGGCATTGGTAGCGCACTGGTATCAACAGCACCGGTGAATTTTGGTTCGCCTTGAAGCTCCAACTTCCCAGGGTCGCTAATGGTTTGAGAAACTTGAGTTAGCGGGATGTTGTTAATTTGGGGAACCATCGGCGCTGAAATATTGTTCAGACCTTCCAAGTTCGCCAGGGGAGAGACCATCGGTACTGTGGGCGCAGATACTGTAACGCCAGCACCAGGAATTTCTGGGGTAGACGAGCTGGGGTTCAAAGATGCGGGAACCGAAGCTGCCGAAAAGACAGATGTAGAGTTAGATGCCTGAATAGAAACGGATGCTTGTACCGCTGGATTGTTTGACCCAGCTTTCGGAATTTTCAGCCGTTGATTGACATTGAGTAAATTGGGGTTGCCGAGCTTGTTGACGGCGATCAGGTCTTGTGCCGACACGCCCTGAGATGAGGCGATCGCGTCTAGGGTATCTCCCGGACGGACACGGTACAATACATCCGTCGGTGCCGATGTAGTGTTTGCTGGGGCAACTACCACAGCAGAGGGTAAACTGGGTGTTACCAGGGATTGTTCAATAGATGATGATTGAGCAAACCCGCTATTCGGGATACCCGTTGGCGTTGCAGAGGTGGAAGATGCCTGCGTCGGTGCAGGCGACTGCAAGGATACAGCCGATGATGTAGATGAACTCGTTCCTCCCTCAGACTCTAACTGGGTCTGACCCACTGCTGTTGTCCGGTTTTCCTGTTTTTTCAAACTCTCAATCGCCCCGTTGGGATTGGGCACGAAGCTGGAGTTTGGCTCCGGTGTGGGAGTTCCGAGGGGGATCGTTGCTGTTGATTGCTCCCCTGATTGCACCACCGGACTAGAAGCAGGCTCAGAGCCTGTTAAATCTAACTTTTGTTCGGGATTGACCTGGGAGGTTTCCTCGGCTGCTGCGTCTGGGGTGTTGCCGACATTCTGTTGTGGTGCGACGACATCCGCCGACGGAATTGTAAGTTTTTGCCCTACTTGGAGTAAGGTTTCGGATTTAATGCCGTTAGCAGTTGCTAGTGCATTTGGAGCAACTGCATAGTCCTGTGATAACTCCCACAGAGTTTGTCCTGGTTGCACCTTAACCGCTACCTGCTTATCAGGTTGAGCTGCTGATGCAACTGGGGAAGTATCACCTACAGAGGTAGGGATTTCGTTAGCCGACGCTGGCTGTACTTCCGCGGTGGGTTCTGGTGTCGGTGCGAGTTCGGACGCGCGAGCGCTGTCCCCGGTTCTCGGCAGCAAGATGCCGGAAGCACCCACCGATATTGCAAGTCCGAGCGTGGCTAGAGAGCGAACTCTGCCAGTGCTTAGCGTTGTCTGTTTGGACTGTTCTGTAGAACCGTCTCTGTCGATTTCACTAGCCTTAACAGGCTGATTTTTTTGGGGATATATTCGTTTCAAAAAAACGACCTCCTACTGAGAAGCGCTAACTGTCCTTGGAAACACGCAAGGGATTGCATGACACTGATTTATCAACAAACAAAAATATTTTGATTGTTGACAGCTATCATGCTTAGGCAAGATTACCTTGATTTTTTAATTTAGACAAGCTCGGAGAGCCAAAAAAATTAAATTTTCTGGTAAATTATGCGGCGATCGCACCCAAAACCCTTACACGGCAATAGCTAGAACAAATAGATAAAATATCTGTTCGCCACTGCGGGCTAGGAGTAAGATCTTTAACGATCGCACTCTATCCTAACTTCGCAAATAACTACAACCGTATATTTACTAGATGTAGCGCCACTATGGGTTCTAAGTTCCATCTCGAACGCTAGAACGCTCAAAAACTCTGTTTTGCTTGCTCAATCATCTTTGAAACATTTTGGTATTGATGATAA
This sequence comes from Microcoleus sp. CAWBG640, assembly GCF_020883015.1. Classification (NCBI taxonomy): domain Bacteria; kingdom Bacillati; phylum Cyanobacteriota; class Cyanophyceae; order Oscillatoriales; family Microcoleaceae; genus Microcoleus; species Microcoleus sp. CAWBG640. The sequence goes on along the minus strand of NZ_JAHRFC010000070.1, from coordinate 12,098 downwards.
CAATCTCTTTTTGGTTCAATATGATCTATTAATCTTGGCTGTTTAGATTCTCACAGCTTTGATACAAATTTCTTATATTTTGATGTAGATTTCCTAGAGGTATAAAGCTATTAAATATCTATATGTGTATGTATAGATGATTCTTTATCCCAGTTCGCCCAACTGTCGCTTTGCCTCAAATAAACCTACAGCGGCGCTGACAGAAAGATTTAAACTCCGCACTCCCGGCTGGCTCATGGGAATAAAAACTGTGGCATCGCAGGCATCTAAGACAAATTGAGGAATGCCGACTGTTTCCGAGCCAAACATCAGCCAGTCGCTGGCAAGAAACTGGAATTGCGTGTAACTGTATCGCCCGCCTGTGCTGAATCCGATCGAGCGTCCTCCCCGTTGCTGCTGACAAGCCAGAAAAGCTTCTAAATTCTCGTGAATGTGGAGGTTGACATGGGGCCAGTAATCTAAACCAGCCCGTTTCAGGTAGCGATCGCTAATTTCAAATCCCAGTGGCCCGACCAAATGCAATTCAGTGCCTGTGGCTGCGCAAGTGCGGGCGATATTCCCAGTATTGGGGGGGATTTGGGGGTGAATCAAGACAAGTTGGGGCATGAAGCTATAGAAGAAGGAAGAAGCAAGAACGAAGAAGTCACCCCCCCTCCGCCGTTGGGGGGCAGGGGGGAAATTCAGGAAAAAGCAAGAAGGGAGATGTCTAATGGTTTGGGCCATTAAGAGCGTCTTCACCGTCTTGGTAGTTGCAGAAAAATCTACCCAAAGGTAGAGACAACCATAGCTTTTATTTATAACCTGTGTCTGACGCGATTGATTAAATATTCTGATTTGTCGGGAAATTGTCTTTTCAAGCAACTAACTGGGCGCACAAGTTATCTTCGAGTTCCCATTCCTGTTGAACCATACCATTAATCCCTTGCCGAATAATACTGCGGGTGTCCAAACCACTCTCATGGAGTTTTAACCACTGCTGGGCGGTGTTGCCTTCTCGCAGAATCTTTTTGAGCGGTGAGAGAAAGCAGCTAAAGCCACTTTTTTTGGCAATTGGCCAGACTTGCTGGTAAATTTCCTCTATCCAATCCCGTGCCAGAATAGTTCTGCCATCTTGCCAGTGTCGCAGTTCTGCATCCAAACTGTGACGAGATGCAGCAATTTCGTTGGCATCGGTGAGAGCAACTAAGTCTTGGTTGCGGGTAGCGGCGGGGAAGGTGGACAGTTCTAAGGGGTCTAAGCTGGGGTCTTCCATCATCTGCCCAATCCGAGCTTCTAGCAAGGCTGTAATGGCTAACAGGGCAAGAGGATTGACTTCAAGGTCACAAATTCTCAGTTCTAGGCGGTTGAGACAGTAGGGGCGACGATCGCCATTGGGGCGCACGGCAGACCACAGGTGGCGGACGTTTTGCATGGTACCGAGTTGTAGCTGTTCCTCAGTCCACTGGATGTAATGCTTGTGACTTTCAAACAGGGGGACGATGGCGGGAGTTTTGGGAAACAAACCCCAGCGGGTGGAATGATAGCCGGTGACTTCGCCATCGAGGAAAGGGGAGGAAGCACTCAAGGCCAGGTAGAGGGGTGCTTCCACGCGGGCGAGGCGAATTGCCCGCATCAGCATTTCTGGTTGAGCGATGCCGATGTTGATGTGAATGCTGGCGGTGACGACTTTGGTGCCGTAGGTTTGCTCGATGTAGGTGTGGTAGGGGTTGTTGGGGTCCGATCTGTAAAATCGATCGCTCCCTCCCAGAGAGAGGGTACTTCCCGGCAGTAAGGTATAGTCGCCCAATTGTTTTAAATATTGCCGCAGCCGGACTCGCGGCTTGACTAGGGCACACAGCAGGCGATCGTAGCTGCATAGTGGGGCCGTCGTGTATTCTACATTGCGACTATCGGGTTCTCGTACAAATCCCTCTAAATCAGCGACTATGCGATCGGAGAGACCGACAACATCACCTTCTGGCGTGCCGGTATACATTTCTACTTCAAAACCTTTTGATACCAGCACGTTGATTCCTCAGCTAAGTTGAGTGCTGCTGTTTATTATCCCAAAAATTGGCCATTTCAGACTATCCTCCACAAGGCATAGTTGCCCATTTTTATCTCTTCCCAGGAAATCTAGGTGCTATGGATTTGCACTAAGAAATTTGAGAATGGGTAATGGGTAATGGGTAATGGGGCATGGGTAATGGGTAATAGGTAATATAAAATCCTCTCTTCATAGTCCTGTATTAAACTCTCTCTTCTCTTCCTTCGCGTCCTTAGCGCCTTCGCGGTTATATCAATTCCGATACAACCAGAATTGATATAATGGGTAATGGGTAATGGGTAACTTGTACTGAGTCCTTCGGCTTCGCGAGCGGGTCGAAGCATGGGGCATAGGCTATAGGGCATTATTAATTACCCATTACCTATTACCCATTACCTATTACCAATTACCAATTATCAATTCTCGCTCGTACCTCATAGGACAGCTCGAAAGCCTATATTTGCTTGATTATCAATAAATAAATTGCAATTCCGTTGGAAATCTTGCTTCTTCCGGCTCTGGATTGTAGATATAATCGTAGTCAAAGTGCAAAGCTTGAGCGTGCCGACTGATAGAAAATCCACAGTTAGTTACCATTTCTGTGGTAAAAGTTGCGGTTACTAATTCAATTAGTTTTTTGTAGGAAATATTCGGCTGTTGAACGTAATAGACGCGCCTAGCAAAAAATATTTTTTCATCTTTTGGGACAATGATACCGTTGATTTTGTGTGCGTGTTGAATCGGCTTGATGTAGGTTTCGATAAACTGGTACTGATTTTTTTGTAGTCTCGCCAATCGTTCGTGTTGCAACCAGCTCATTTGAAATACTATTTTCATGAATTCAAAACCCAAAATGTAGTTGAAAACATTATTGCGTTCTTCTGTACTCAAAACGAAACGAAGTGCCGATTCTAAATACTGGTCGTTTTGCCCGCGTACTTGTTGAGCGGAGTGGATGTAAAATTGTTTGATGTAAGTTCTTAAATCTGATTCGTTTAATTCTTTTTTAACTCGGAACCTGATCAGATACTGTTTGACTCGATGTAGGGTATCTACATCTTCAAACATTTTTGAAACTAAGCCATCTGCCGTGTAGTCATCTAAAAATTCGGCTTGCAAGTCGGGAGTGGATGCGCACAAGATATAACAGAGGGACAATAGATAGCGGCGCTTGTTCCAAGGGAGGCTTTGGGCCCAATCTTTGACTTCTAGAGGAATTTGCCCTAGGATATCTGGGTGTCGGCGTTGAGAAAGGTCGGCATATTTATTTTGTGCTTGAATCATTGCCTATAACCTTGATTATGAAGATGATTAAGTGGAGGAGATAATGTATCGCAGAGAAATTTACGGGACAGGAATTATGGAGAGATGCACTTAATTTGTTATTTTATTATTTTTTTTATATTATATATACTGTTTTAGTTCCCATGGGTGATACAGATCACATTAATTTGGGTTTGAAATCACAAAAATTAGGTGTGCCGATCGCCTCTTGAGAATCGAGGTGTCACAAAAAAGACTTATCCTCGTCACCTGAGAATCTACGGATTGAGTGGATGATGAAGTAGAGTTATTATTAGTCATAATTACTGAGGTTTGTGATAACTATACCCTAAGTATTTTTTCTCAAAATCATTGCCAAGATTTAGCTATTGCCCCCTCGACTTGCGGATGCAGTGGGATAGTAGTTAGATTGAATAGATTTCCGATCGCGATTCCTAGCTAAGTAGTTGTACCAAGTTATACTGTTAATGTGTTCTGTTGAGTGAAATATCCAACGATAGGGCGATCGCAGCGGAAGATGTCAAACAATTTTGGATGTTAGATGTCAGAGGTGGGATTTTCTTTAACGAAATAGCTTGATTGTCAGGGCTTAGTGGTGCTTGAAGGGTTTGACACCTCGATCGCCTATAGATGCCAATTATTTAGGGTGCGCCTGGAGTGGCTAGTTGTTCGATAGCTAATTTCAGCCTTCGTCGTTCATAATCTATTAGTAGATGCTTGGAGATAATAACGGGAATTCAGAGAAAAAAGTAGCTAAAAATCAAGCTAAAATTGTTGCCTCTCCTCAACCAGGATAAAAATATTTAAACCGCTAGTTTCGAGCAGGGAAGTGAATATGTTTAATGCCACAGAATTACTGATTAAAGCTTTCATAAATCGGCTGATTGAAGGATACCGCTACACTTACGGTGGCTTCAAGTCAGACTATGGAGAGATTATTGGCTGGGTAGCTGATATGGCCTTGCAAAATATTGCCAATAGCGATGCTCTTTACCACAATGTAGAACATACTATTTTAGTGACCTTGGTGGGACAGGAAATTATGCGTGGCAAACACATTCGTGAAGGGGGTGTTTCTTGTGAAGATTGGCTGCATTTCCACATAGCTTTGCTATGTCACGATATTGGGTATGTGAAGGGAGTTTGCCGTCTCGATCAAACTGATTTGAGGATGTATGCGACGGGGGTAGGCGATGGGAAAATAAAACTGCCTCCGGGGGCGACGGATGCTAGTTTGACTCCCTATCATGTCGATCGCGGTAAAATGTTTGTTTCTGAGCGTTTTGGCGGTCATAAACTGATTAATGCGGAGCGGGTTAAGCGTAATATTGAGCTAACTCGTTTCCCAGTGCCGGTGGAGGAAGATTATCAAGATACGGTCAATTATCCGGGTTTAGTTCGTGCGGCTGATTTAATTGGTCAGTTGAGCGATCCGCGATATTTGCAAAAGATTACTGCGTTGTTTTACGAGTTTGAGGAAACGGGTCAGAATCAGGTTTTGGGGTATAGGAATCCGGGGGATTTACGGGATGGGTATCCTAAGTTTTATTGGAATGTGGTTCATCGGTATGTAAAAGATGCGATCGGCTATTTGGAACTGACGCAGCAGGGGAAACAAGTTGTGGCTAATTTAAGCGCGAATGTGTTTCGGGTGGAGCATTCTCAGGTGATATCTGAGGATGTGGCTGTAGCTCGTTGAATCCTTGTCGGCCACGAGGAACGAAGCAATCTCATATCATGTCTGGTCAATTTACATAATTCCTGTAGGGGCGGGTTCACCAACCATAATTGCCTATAATCTACAATATAATAAACCCGCCCCGGCCACGATATTATGGTTAATCTGATTCCTTGTAATTGCGAGGAACCTTAGCGAAGCGATCCGAAGGAAAGCAATCCCAATAAAATGTGTAATATCAAATCCGGTAACATCGGAATTATTCATCTCTCTTATCTCCCTCTGTGTTCTCTGCGTTCTAGTAAGGTTAAATCATTCCGATGCAGCCGGAAACGATATAATTTTCGATCGAATTCAGCAATCCTGTTGATATTGCAGCGCTAAATCTTCGATGAGTTCGACCATTGCACGAACCATAGGCATTTTAGTGAGAATTTCGATCCAATACCACTGTCCGTTGGGATTGAGTTCGATAAAATAGAGCGTATCATCATCGTCGCGAATGATATCGAATGCACCAAAATTTAAACCAAATTCGTCAAGCATTTGATGAAGTTTGTTGAGGTAATCCATTGGTAGCTTGTCGGGAACATGAACAAGTTTATCCGGTTCGGTGACGCGCCAATCTAAGGTTACATCTGCATCCTTGGTATGTTTGGCATCAATGCGGCAGACAAAATCATGCTTGCCAATTAATGTAACACGATATTCAGCTTTTTTTTGAATGCGTTTTTGAATAAAAACTGGTGCTAATCGAATGCTTTCTTGAAATTCTAAGAGTGTTTCTACATCAATGGGGCGAGTGTAGCAAGCGTACTGCTTGTCATCATGTAAGAATCCAGAGTAGCGCATCGGTTTGACAATGCACTTTCCCTGTTGTGTCACAAAGTTGCAAGCCGCATCGTAGGAATTGGTGACGAGTGTTGGAGGGATAGTAATTCCCACTTTTTGAGCAATGGGGATTTGGTTGATGCGATGGGATGGCAATCTAATTTTGTAGTAGTTATTCACCCATCTAGCTTTGGGATAGAGTCCAGAAAGAGAATACATTAAAGATTCTGTTTCTTCTTGACAATACTTGATAGCCCAAGCATCATCAACTTCTGGAAACACTTGATAATCTTGTGGTTTGCGCCACCAAATCACGCCAATATCTTGAGCTTCTTTCAAGGAGTCTTCAAAGGACAAAAAACTTTGACTGGGATTGCCCGAAGCTTGCCACGAGTAAGCATATTTGCTTTTCTTAATAAAACTTTCTGAATTCAATCGAATTGCTCGAATATTTGATTTTTGCAATTCGTTGATAACGACATCTGCATGAATGTCTGTCTCGCAAGTCACGATTAAAAGGTCGGTCATAACTAAATAAATTTAAATAATGTTGACAATGAAAGACCTGTAATGCAAAAATTAATACAAGTCTTTCAAAAAACGAAAGGGCGATAAAAATAATCGGTTAAGCAGACAAAAATCTAGTCGTCCTCTTGCTGGTCGTCATCACTAGGTTCAAACCACTTAAAAGTGGAGCCACTAACAGTAGACCAGGAGCCGCTCATGGAGGTGATATTAGAAGTTTGCGTGCTGGGATCGTAGCTAGCTTGCTCTTCGGAAATGCCGTACTTGGGCGAGATGCTGAGGTGCATCATCAAAGGATTTGCTTTTTTGTCGAGAGCGAGTTGGGTAGTCGTCATAACTTAATTTTTATTGAGTGATGGTTTGACACTGACCACAATACAACTTGCACATTAATTTGTATAGTCGAAAAAAGTCGAAAAAAGTCGGATAATGTAGAAAATTTTAAGACCGATTCAACCGTTTTTGTATTTAAGGCGAAAATAGTCGGATATTGACGGTTATAATTGTATGGTTGCGAGGTTGTGAGGAAACCTGATGAACGTTCAAGAAGCACTGGCTTTTGCAGATGAAGTGGTCTTTGCGAAAACTGGTAAGCATTTAGATGATATGCAACTTGGGGTGATTGAGGGCGTTCTGAAGCGGCAAAAGTATGGCGATATTGCCCAAGGACTGAACTGTACTGAGGGTTATGCTAAAGATATCGGCTACGAGCTATGGCAGTTGTTCTCTGATGCTTTCGGAGAAGAGGTTAATAAGTTAAATTTGCGATCGGTATTATTACGGAAAGGGATTGTTAATATTCACAAGTTCACTATCTTTGGTAATGGCAATGTTGGTAGCGGTAGTGTAATCGGATCTCTGAATGTCTGCACATCACAGGAAGAGTCGCCTGAGTTTTTACGGGGAAAGCAGCGGGCGAAAATTGAGGCTATCCAACGTTTGCAAGCAGTAGGTTTGAGCGATGAGCAGATAGCACAATGCTTGGATATGACGCTGGAAGAGATTCGACAAGTCGATTTGACAGAATAGACATCTGGCATAATTATTGTGGAACAGGCAGGATGCCTGTTCTTGAAAGCCTTTTGAGGAGATATCTAATAGAAGATAGAGCAAATGCTAATGGCTGATGGACTTCATTATCGATCGGCTCAAGGTTGGATAGAGCATGAAATATCTAGTTTTGGTAACTCGCCCCATCCATTTTCCCAATGAGTTAAAATAATATAGCAATCCTTGCAGGAGTCGTAAAGTTTTTTACCCCACCCCAACCCTCCCCTTATTAAGGTCCGGGAGTAAGAAATTCACAACCCCAACCCTCCCCTTATTAAGGTCCGGGAGTAAGAAATTCACAAATGATTTAGGATTGCTATAGGTAAACTACTTTAACATAGATTGACCATGAGATTCATTAACCCCAAAACCGATTTTGCATTCAAAAAAATATTCGGCTCCAATCAAAGCAAACCAATTTTAATCAGCTTTCTCAATGCCATGATCTATGATGGCAACCCCACCATCGCCGACTTAGAAATTATTGACCCGTATTTAGCATCGCGAGTACAGTATCTCAAAGACTCTTACCTGGATGTCAAAGCCAGACTTGCAGATGGCGCAACTGTAATTATCGAGATGCAAGTTTTAAATGTAGAATCTTTTGCGAAACGGGTGGTTTACAATACTGCGAAAACTTACTCGACACAACTGATGCGCGGTGAAGGTTACTTTAAGTTAAAACCTGTAATTGCTTTGACAATTACTGATTTTGAAATGTTTGACAATGACCGAGAAGTAATTTCTCACTTTTTGTTCAAGGAGAAAGAACGTTTATTTGAGTATCCAGACCCAGGGATGGAAATGATATTTATTGAATTGCCGAAATTCAACAAACAATTGGATGAGTTGGAAACTTTGACTGATAAGTGGGTTTATTTTATGAAAAATGCCCCCAGTTTGGAAGTAGTGCCGTCCACAATGGAAAATGTCTCCGAAATACAACAAGCTTTTGCGATTGCTAATGAAACTAATTTGAATGCTGAAGAGTTGAAAGATTTAGAAGATCGCGAGAGGTATATTATGGATCAGCAGGGAATCTTGCGAAAGGGAATTGAAGAAGGACTCGCACAAGGGCGAGAAGAAGGCAGAGAAGAAGGAATCGCGCTAGGAATGCGAGAAAAAGCTCTGGAAATTGCTAGGCAACTTCTGAATGTTCTGGACAATCAAACTATTAGTCAAACTACTGGTTTGAGTGTTGAAGATATTCAAAATTTGCGGTAGGAATGACAGGAGGAAAGTGAGGGGAAAAAGTCCGATCGCCCTGACGATTGTATTCAGTCAAAAATAGAATGCGCGAAGCCCTGCCCCCATAGGTGTTTGGTGAGACTGGAGCAGCCACGGGGGGCAGCCCCTACAAAAGAATGAAACAGCCCTGCCCCGTCCACTCAAGGGCTGATTATTTCTGATATCGTCTGGGGGTGTAAACCCAAACATCTCCATATTTGCGGGGAATAATCCGAGTCTGACTGGAACCAATAATTACCAAAGTTCTCATATCCGCGTCTTCGGGCTGGAATTCACCTAGTGTACAAACGCGCACGGATTGTCCTATTCTGCCGAGGTTTCTACCTAGTATTACGGGGGTTTGAGCCGATCGACTTTGCAACAAAATTTCGATCGCCTTAGACAATTGCCAAATCCGCTGTTTCGAGATGGGATTGTAGAATGCAATGACTAAATCAGCAGCCGCAGCCGCAGCAATTCGCTGTTCAATCACCTCCCAAGGCTTGAGAATATCCGAAAGCGAGATCGCGCAAAAATCGTGTCCCAGAGGTGCTCCGATGGCAGCCGCGGCGGCCTGCATGGCAGAAATGCCCGGTGCGACACGGATATCGATACCATCCCATTCTGGTTTGCTATCGAGGTCGATCGCCTCAAACACCGCCGCCGCCATGGCAAAAATCCCCGGATCTCCCGACGAAACCACGGCGACAGACTTTCCCGATGCTGCTAAATCTAGGGCAAAACGGGCGCGATCGATCTCTTGGCGGTTGTCAGAATCGTGTCGTTGCTGGCCAGGACGCAGGGTTCCTGCCAAATCAAGATAGAACTTGTAACCTACCCAATCCGTAGCTTCCCGCAGAATTTCCTTAACTTCCGGGGACATCCAGGGCGCGCCGCCTGGCCCAGTACCGACGATCGCCAGTTGGCCGCGACTAATGCCGATCGCCTCAGCATCAAGGGGTTGGGCTGCCAGGGCGATGGCGCAACTGAGTTGGTTGAGGCGATCGTACCCGACTAACTGACTGTTTGCACCGGCTGCTGTCAGGGCAATTTGTGCCGCCGTCACATCAAAATTTGCGTTATATTCTATTAATTTAACCGAGTCAAATTCTGTCAGTTCTGATAGATTGAAGAAACGGACGGGGGCTTTAAAATAATCTGAAATCGCTGTCAGCGCCGGACTGCCCATGTCATTTTTTATGGCAAAAATGCCCGCAATTGAAGCTAGGGATAAACCAGATTTTGCCAAAACTTGCTGGATAAGTAAAATCGCTATTTCTGGCTGAATATTGGATATTTGCGTGAGGGCGACTGTCACTGTTTTGGGATGGTAAACCAAACAATCTGGTGTTGGTTTTATGGCTTTTTCGGTGATGTGAATAGTCAATTTTGCGTCGGGGGCGATCGGCAAATTACTCTCCAAGAGCCAGTTGGCTGTGCCTTCAATGCGTACTTTCGCCCCGGCGAGCAAATTTGAAATAAAAGTTTTGGCATCCTCTGGATTGGCCAAATTATAGCCCTGGGGAGGACTGAGTAGGGCGGTGCGAAACCGGATATCTCCGGTAGTGGTGATGGCTGGCTGCACGCCGAGGGCTTGAGAAATTTCTCTGGCCAAGTCATTCACCCCGTGCAAACCGCCCAACAATGGTACAACGGCGCTGCCATCTTCGGCTACGGCTAAGACAGGGGGTTCGGCGCGTTTGTCTGACAGCAGTGGGGCGAGGGTGCGAATCAGAATTCCGGCGGCGCAGATGCCGATAATTGGGGTTTCGGTTGTAAATAATTCCCGCAAGGTTTCGCCGAAGTTGGTAATGTTGATATCGGCATCGGTTGTGCGATCGCTCAAACCGTAAATCAGTGAACCGGGGAAAAGTGTGGCGATTTTGCGGGCGATCGGCTGGCTGTTTTGACCTAAAATTACAATGGCGGGAGAAACTCGATTCACTGTTGTCTGTATGGCTATGTTTGCATTTGTTTCTTTATTTTAATCGCTTTTTAGTCAAATAATATTTATTTAATCAACCGCGAAGATGCAAAGGGCGTGAAGGAAGATTTAGCATAAAATAGAATTTTTGGTAGTGTTTTATGACTAATTACTTTGATTAAAATTCAGTATAAATGACAGATTCCCAGGCTCTTCCTGGGAATCTGTTAATGACTAAAGTCCTTACTACCAACAAATTATATCGTTTCCGGCTACATCGGAATGATTTAACCGCAGAGAACACAGAGGACACAGAGTCCGAGAATAGACATCTCCCATAATTATTGTGGAACAGGCATCCCTTCGACCCTTCGACCCTTCGACTACGCTCAGGGCGACGCTACGCTCAGGACGGCGCCTGCCTGTTCTTGACAAGCTTTTTGGGAGATGTCTAATAGAGATCTGAATTATTCAGATGCTACCGGATTTGATATTAAATATTAAATGCCCCGATCGCTCTCTGGTTTTTCGGCGGGAACCGATGGTTTGTTTGTAGTTGAATGAAAAGAGCGATCGACCAAATCGCCAAAGGGAATAAACTGCTGGGAAGATAATTGCTCTGGGTTTCTGGTTCTCAAAACTGTTACCTGTCCACCGCCATCTTGGGCGAAATTAATTAATCTGCTTAAAACTTCACTGGGATTTTTAGCATTTTTGCTATCCAAGGTGAACAAGATATTTTGAGAATTGCAACGCCCTCTTCCATTCACATAACAAACCACAGGGAGGTTATTAATCGTACCTGTTGTTAACTGTAAGTTAGTCAAGCGGCCGCCGTTGTCCGCAACTGCTTTGGTCAATCTGTTGGAAACAATCTGACAACGCTGCCAAGGTGTAAATTCTGGTCCGAATTCCCTAGATTTCCACAGAATTATGGGATCTGTCGTCACATTTCCCCGTCGCGCAATAGTCACAAAATTCCTACCGGAAGTAACGCACTGAAATGTTGTTGTAGTGTCATTTAAAGTATTGGTGATCAGCCGAGTTTTTCCTTGACCTGCAAATGCAGCAGTACCGGTCAAAACTAAAGCGGATGCTAATAAAGGTGCGACAAATTTTAATTTCATGATAACTCCTGGATCTGAGGCAGGTAGATTTATGTAGGAAGTCATATTTGTAGGTACACTGCTGTTGAGTGTTCCTACATATTTTAGATTCTGCTAGTTGGTAGTTGCATCCGGATATATTTTAGTGGATTTAGGGCCACACCGATCGCCCTTAAATCCTCGACTCCTCACAGCCCAAGCACAAATCCCCGACTTCTGGGAAAGGAGAAGTCGGGGATTATAGTCTCGGAGGCTTAAATTCGCTTTCTTAAGCTAATTTTGTGCTTGTTCCTGTGCCTGCATAAGTCCTGTACTTAAATACCTCGATTGCTTGGTTGGGCTTTCACAGGCGCTGGGGCTGTATTCAAAGCTCGATCGACTAAATCTTGCAAAGAAACGTACTGCTGTTCCGGTTCATCAGTAGGACGAGTTCTGGAAACTACGGCT